>NZ_SJNU01000004.1:0-229281 GCF_004331055.1 Acinetobacter sp. ANC 4779 | reverse complement strand
ATTTCTGAAGAGATTGTTAAATCTGAACGTCCAGAATTAACCGCTGCACGTATTGTCGTGTCGGGTGGTCGTGGTGTAGGTTCAGGTGAAAACTACCATAAAATCCTTGATCCATTGGCGGACAAGCTGGGTGCGGCTCAAGGTGCTTCACGCGCTGCGGTGGACGCAGGTTTCGTACCTAACGACATGCAAGTGGGTCAAACAGGTAAAATCGTTGCACCTGACCTGTACATCGCTGTCGGTATTTCCGGTGCGATTCAGCATTTGGCAGGGATGAAAGACTCTAAAGTGATCGTTGCGATCAACAAAGATGAAGAAGCGCCAATCAATGCAGTAGCTGACTACTGGTTAGTCGGTGACTTGAATACTGTTATTCCAGAATTGGTTGCTAAAATCTAATTCTTGGCCTCAGGCTTCAAAAAACGCTTCTAGTTTCTAGGAGCGTTTTTTATTGTCAAAATTTTTCAAACCACTTCTGACAGATTTACGCAATGCAAGAGTGCATTAACTCATGAGTTATGAGACTCATGACTCATGACTCATGTAAACGTAAAGCAAGATTTATGGCTTTTAAGAGTGATAAATTGCATCATTTCAATGTGCTTTGGAGAGTATTTGAAAAGATGACCCGTCATTAATTTTTCATGCTGATGAATGAACAAAAAGAGCAGCTCAATGGAGCAAGATTATGAGCTGTCGGGTGATTTAAATTTAAATAAAGTCGGTGAAAAAATGAATTAATTCACATAAAATTCCGACAATTAAAACAGATTAAAAAATAAACGATAAATTGTAGAAAATTAACAAGATTAAGATGCTTGATAGGAGACAAAAACAAGAGAATTTATGCTATAATTTACGGCTGTATTTAGACTTTAACTCAGCTTATTTTGGGTTAATTTTTTGCTAGATTGATTATATAAAACGAGCAGTTCCAAATACTGTTAGTAATAAGGAGTATGCATGAGCCTATCGGAAATCCGACCGATTGCCATTGAGGATGAACTCAAAAGCTCATATCTCGACTATGCCATGAGTGTTATTGTTTCTCGTGCATTACCAGACGTGAGAGATGGCTTAAAACCGGTGCATCGTCGTGTGCTTTTCGCTATGCACGAGTTAGGCAATGACTACAACAAAGCTTATAAAAAGTCTGCCCGTGTGGTGGGTGACGTAATCGGTAAATATCACCCGCATGGTGACTCAGCTGTTTACGAAACCATTGTCCGTATGGCACAAGAATTTAGCTTGCGTTATCAATTGGTCGATGGTCAGGGTAACTTTGGTTCTGTCGATGGCGATAGCGCTGCGGCAATGCGTTATACCGAAGTTCGTATGCGTAAGTTAACCCATGAACTTTTGGCTGATCTGGAAAAAGATACCGTCGAATGGGAAGACAACTACGACGGCTCTGAGCGTATTCCTCAAGTCATGCCAACACGTGTTCCTAACTTACTGATTAACGGTGTAACCGGTATCGCAGTCGGTATGGCGACCAATATGGCGCCACACAACATGACTGAAGTTGTGAATGCCTGCCTAGCTTATGCCAATGATCCGAATATCAGCATCGAAGGTTTGATGCAGCATATTTCTGGTCCCGATTTCCCTACAGGCGGTATTATTTACGGCAAATCGGGGATTGTGGATGCTTACCGTACCGGTAAAGGCCGTTTGCATATTCGTGGTAAATATCACTTCGAAGAAGATCCGAAGAATGGCCGGATTACGATTGTTTTCACAGAAATTCCGTATCAAGTTAACAAAGCGAGAACCATTGAGCGTATTGCTGAGTTAGTCAAAGAGAAAAAACTTGAAGGAATCTCGGAACTTCGGGACGAGTCTGATAAAGACGGGATGCGTATTGCAATTGACTTGAAGCGTGGCGAAAATGCTGAAGTGATTGTCAATAACCTGTTCCAAAACACTCAGCTTGAAAACTCTTTCAGCATCAACATGGTTTGTCTGGACAACGGTCAGCCGAAGTTGATGAATTTAAAAGATATCATTGCTGCGTTTATCCGTCACCGTCAAGAAGTCGTGACACGTCGTACCATGTACGAGTTACGTAAAGCGCGTGAACGTGGGCATATCTTAGAAGGTTTGACAGTTGCTCTGGCAAATATTGATAGCATCATTGAAACCATTAAGACTTCTGCAAATCCAGGCGAAGCGCGTGAGCGTTTACATGCCGGTGAGTGGTCTGCGGGTGGCGTTGTTGCATTGCTTGAAAAAGCAGGTTCAGTTTCTGTACGTCCTGAAATTATTGAAGGCGAAGACCTGTCTAAACCATATGGTTTTGATGGGGGTATTTACCGTCTTTCACCAACCCAAGTCAGTGCGATTCTAGAATTACGTTTACACCGTTTAACTGGTCTTGAACAAGACAAGTTACATGCTGAATATTCTGACATTTTATCTCAAATTGCTGAATATACTGCAATTTTGAATGACTTTAATTTGTTGATGAACGTCATTCGTGAAGAGTTGGCGCTTATTATTCACCAATATGGTGATGGACGTAAAACATCTATTGTTGAATCACGTATCGATTTCTCTCGTGAAGATTTAATTCCTGAAGAGCAAATGGTACTGACTGTTTCTAAAACAGGTTATGCGAAAACTCAACCATTGTCTGACTATGCCGCACAGCGTCGTGGTGGTCGTGGTAAGTCTGCAACCTCGATGAAAACTGATGATTACATTCAGCATCTGATTGTGACATCGAACCATGCGACAGTTCTATGCTTTACCAATGTCGGTAAAGTCTATCGTCTGAAAGTATACGAAGTGCCACAAGCGTCTCGTGGTGCAAAAGGTCGCCCAATGGTGAACTTGTTGCCGCTGGATGCCAATGAAACAATTACAGCGATTCTTCCTGTGATTGATGCACCGAAGAAATTTAAAGACCGTCTGGCCGATTTCCAGGCATTTGTAAAAGCCAATGCTGCAAAACTGCAAGAAAATGAAATCATCAATTCGCATTTTGCTGAACTTGAAGCGGCTTTAGCCGAGCTTGAAGATGGTGCAGATGACTTGTCTGATGCATTACGTATTCAATTGAAACAACTGGGTCTTGAGCTTTCTACGACAGATCTGGACGATGAAATCATTGCTGATTTTGCACAGCAAGCTGAAGCGGTTCGTAAAAACTTCTATGTGTTTATGGCGACCGAGTACGGTACGATTAAACGTGTAGAGCTTGAACAGTTCAGTAATGTTCGTTCAAATGGTTTACGTGCGATTGAGTTAAATGGCGATGATACCTTGATTGGTGTTGCGATTACCGATGGCGAACAGCAAATCATGTTGTTCTCAAATGAAGGTAAAGCAATTCGCTTTGCAGAAACTGATGTGCGTTCAATGGGCCGTTCTGCCAAAGGTGTACGCGGTATGCGCGTGACCATCGGTGCCGCAGCGCAGCTTGAAGAGGCGGAAACTGATGTAGATGCAGATGATGAAGATACTTCAGATTCGGTATTAATCAGCCGTATCGTGTCACTGGTGGTTGTACCGGAAACTGGCGAAGTGCTTTGTGCATGTGCCAACGGTTACGGTAAACGTACCCCGGTGGGCGAATTCCCAACCAAGAAGCGTGGCGGTAAAGGTGTGATTGCAATTAAAACATCTGAACGTAATGGTGAATTGGTCGGTGCGGTATCGATTGATGAAAGCAAAGAGCTGATGTTGATTTCTGATGGTGGTACGATGGTTCGTACCCGTGCTTCAGAAGTTGCTACCACAGGTCGTAATGCCCAAGGTGTTCGTCTCATCCGTTTGGGTAATGAAGAAGTCTTGGTCGGTGTTGTTTCTGTTGAAGCCGTTGAAGAAGATGAATTTATTGAAGCAGTTGAAGGCGAAGAAGTCATTGCCGCTGAAGCTTTGATTGATTCTGAAGTTTTGGTTGATGATGAAACGATTGCGGATGAAGCTGAAAGTGAATCAGATCTAAGAGATTCTGACGAAGAATAAGCTTTTTGCAGTAATAAAAAAGGACGCTTAAGCGTCCTTTTTTATGGTTATTAAAATCAAGAAACAGCATTTCTTTTAAAATTATCATCGTTACTACAATAATCTAAACAATCTTTGAGGATGCCTACAGCTCGATAAATATGTTCTGGTTTATCTAAATAAACTTGTCCATTATTTAATACTTCTAATCCTGCACGTAACAATTCTAATTTTCGCTGATCATCAATATTTATATTAAATTGAATCGTTGGACGTTTACGATTTACATCGTATCTAAATAACCAACGATTGTTTTTGTTTTGGTATAAGACAGAGTAATAGCTTTCTGTATCTCTAGTTGCTAAATCTGATTCATGAAAAAGTTCACTCACTATACGAAATAGTTCTTGCTCATCCTTTGTCGTAATAATCTTGTCGTTGTCAGAACTAACAATATCTTTAAACCCTTTATCATTGGGTTGTTCAGCATTTTGTTCTAGTTTTGGTTCAATTGTTTGAGCGGTAATAATCGTTGGAGATGATAAGCCCTTTACGACCGTATCACTAATGGCTTGCTCTACAGCTTGCTTTACAAAAGGTTGGATTGTCTCTAAAAATTTAGTATTTAATTGACGTTGAATATTGGCTTGCTGTGCAACATAGCGAACAAAATCGATATCCACTTCATTAATACTTTTCTTTATCACTGTTTTAAATTGTTGGATATATTGATTTTCTTCAGCAAAAAAACGTAATTTTTCGACATGAAAATTATCATGTTTAAATTCTGCCAATTGCACAAGTTCTTCAGCTTTATGTTTCATGAAATCAACGGTAAGAAATGGTTTTTCATCCATAACATTGGTATTGATTAAATCAGTGAAGAAACGCCATTCTTTACCATTGGTAATTGCTCCGATGGTAACGCCAAGACTACTGTTGAAATAACGTGATAATTGCGGGGCATGGTTGGTTAGATTTGCCGCATAGGGTTTGGCTTCAATGAACATAACAGGCTGTCCATTACAATATAAAGCATAATCAACTCTTTCAGTGGATTTGATGCCTGGAAAATCAGCAGCAAATTCTGCTAATACTTTTGTTGGGTCGTAAGGGTTAAAGCCAAGAATGTCTAGGAGCGGTAAAATTAATGCTTGTTTTGTTGTTTCCTCAGTAGAGCAGTGTTCCCCAACACGTTTAACATGGTCTATATGGCTTTGAAGCTTATTTATAAAATTTTCCATATATATCCTTTTATGAATTGTTGTTGATTATGATTTAACCAGTATTCACTTTTTTACTTTATTTTTCAATTATTAAAATCAAAGAAAAGATTATATAAAAATTAGGTTTATTTTAAGTCTCAGTAAAAATTTACTAAGTTTAGAGCATAAAAAAGAAAGCCTCGGCTTCCTTATTTGATTTTATAAATTATGCAGCCTGTTTCATTTCAATTCGATAATCTTTTTGCTTTTTAGCATCGAATTGACCTTACCATTTACTGATCACAAGAACAGCCAACGAGTTACCAATCACATTCAACACAGTACGTGCCATATCTAAAATACGGTCAATACCTGCAATAAATGCACACCTTTAAGTGGAACACCCACACATACCTAATCTCGCCAACAGCAGTACGAAAGACACGCTTGGAACACCTGTGCCCATGTCAGTGATCCAAAACTATTGGAAGGGATGAGAGACAAAATGGTATTCACCAGACCATGAGCATGGCTACTCACTGCTTGTGTGGTTTGCTGATATTGAGAAATGTCAGTTTGTTTCAAACTCGACATATCAATACCGGCACCCGGCTTAAACACATTTGCTGCAACGAGACCGACGATAATCGCAACTGTGGCAATAATCTCAAAATAGACAATCGTTTTGAAATCAAGTTTACTGACATTTTGACCGTGACTTGCATTGGCAATACCTAAAATCAGCATTGAAACTACAAGGGGAATCACAATCATCTTAATCAAATTAATAAAGATTTCGCCCTAATGACTCAGCAGATTGTTAAGTAGAGTTTCACGATATTCGGGAGAATAGTGTAGAAAAGAGCCTACAAGCACACCTAAAATGAGCGCAATAATGATTTACCAAGCAAGACGAATCTTCTTTATGCTAAGCCCTTAAAATTAAATATTTAAAGAAAAAATGCTGTAATAACACGGTCGACATCATAAAAAGATGTTAATAAGGGCATGGAAATGAATAAAAAATATATTCACAGAGTATGGACAAAAATCTATTTTGCGTCGATTAAGATAAGCAATCTTACTTTTTATTCATACTGGGTTTAATCGGTTAATAAGATTACAGTTTGAGTTGAAAATTTAATTAAATTATAAATTTTTATTTAATAATCTTATCAGGCAGTCTATTAAAAGATTATTTCTTATTTGGCTGATTTAAACGGAAATATCCCCAGGTCAATAACACAGCCGCAACGGTCGCCAGATAAATCATTTTTGGAATGACGATATTTAAAGGTACACCCATTTGGTTCAACTGAATAAACATTTGAATACCTTGGGTCGAAGGTAAAATATTTCCTAACCATTGCATCCACTGAGGCATGGCAGAGTGTGGCCAGGCCGCCCCTGATAGTAAAAATAGTGGAATGGAAGTAAAGACAATCACATGTCCTGCACGTTCAGGCATATCGAAAAAGGAAGCAATGACCAGGGTTAGACCAATCACGCAACTGATAAAAATTGGTACGCCAATCAGCATGCCGAAGAAATTTCCACCATGGGGATAATCATAAAGCCAAAAAGTAAAACCAAATAAATAGAAACAGCCCAAGCAGCCAATGGTTAAAATGGCGCTAAAGATTGCAAAAAATTCAGTCTTGTTCGGTCGCCAGTTTTGCAGTCGGTAACCCGCAATCAGCATACTTAAACCCAAAACAATGGTCTGATGAATAATTAAGGGGGCAATAGCAGGAAAAATATAACTACCATAACCAGACATAGTGTTGAATAACGGAATTTGATGAATGGAAAGGGCAGGTGCGAAATGCGAAATATCACCAAATTTCTGTGCTTGTTCAGCAATTGCATGTTCAATAGAAGTCGCTAAACCCAAACCAATCTGTTTGGTTCTTAAAAAATAGGCTGCACTTAGATATAAGCCAACGCCTCCGACTTCGCCGCGACGAATACTGTTGGATAAATTATCCGGCAATAGCAAAATACCATCTGCTTGCTGGGTTTTCACCATCATTTCCGCTTCAGCAAAATTGCCTGTGACTGCCTTGATTTTCACGTTTGGACTTTTTGCCACTTCACCAATAATGGTCGAAGTGATCATGCTCTGTTCTTCATCTACAATGACAATTGGCAACGACTCGGCATGTTCAGCTTTATAGGCGGTGGGGTAGAAGAAGCTATATAAAAATACCGATAAAACCAGAGTGGTAAAAATTGAACTGTTACGCGCAATATCTTTAAAGGTTTTGAAATAAAAGTATAGGAAGTCTTTGATGCTATTTTTCATGCTTTAACTCCCTTTAAGTTTTTACTGAGGAAGAAATAGGCAGTAGCAAAATAGAACAGACAATAGATAGCCAATACCGCAAGCGGTAATAAAGAAATGGATACAGGACTGCCAATCACCCATTGTTCCGTTTGTAATTTTGCATAAGGGGTGTAGGGAATAATATTGGCCCAGAATTGGGTAAACAGGGGCGCATTATTTAAAGGTAAAGTGACTCCGGCAAAACTTAGGGAAGAGCCACCATATACTGCAATGAAACCGAAAGATTTGCCTAAGTCACGCGTGGCTAAAACTACTGTGCTACTTATAAATGCATAAGCACTATAAAAGAGAAACTGTCCGAGTAGTATCATCCACAAATGGCCTGCAACGAACCAGCTACGGATTTCAATCAGCCAGAACATCCATGCCCAAGTCCATGCGGTAAAAATCAGGACATAGGTTAAATTCTTGGATAACAATGCCTTAAAAATATGGGACTGGTTAAGCCATTGTCTTGTGGTATTAAATTTTAGTTCTTGTCCAACTGCAAAAGCCACACAGCAACACAGCAATAAATGCAAAACCGCAGGAATCATAAACGGTTCTAAATAGAACTCGTAACTTAACCCCGGATTATATAAAGGGGATATTTTGACATTGGGTGTGGGGGCAGCCAGATAAGGAATTTTATTTTCCAGATAATTGTGCCCGCTAAAATCGGTAATTGCCTGTACGGTACTAAGCAGCATCGCAGAAGAAATTGAATTTCCGACACTAAAATAGCTTTGATTGAAGGCAATATTGATTTCGGCATCTTTGGCTTGAACCAGTCGCTGTTCAGCCCCAGCCGGAATAGAAATATAACCCCAAATTTTAGTTTGATTGAGTAGCTTTTCGACATCATCGGGGCTTTGCGAAATAACTGCAACTTCTAAAGCGGTATTATGACTGACATATTTTTCAATATTCCGGCTGAGTTCACTTTGGTCTTGATCGATGATGGCAATGGGTAAATGTTCAGGCTTTCCTTGAGAAAACATACTGCTAAACAACACGATTATACATAAAGGGGCCAGTGTGACTAAGCACAAGTCCCACCTACTGGACAGTAAATAGCGTAGTTCACGCAGCATGCCAGACCACATTATTTTGACTCTTTAATTTTAAAAAGCACACTCATGCCCACTTTTAAATCTGCAATTGGTTTTATCGGTGCTAAATGAACTTTAAAGCTGCGAATGTCATAACCACCGGTTTGGCGCGTGGTTTTAATGGTGGCAAATTCACCTTCAGCATCAATATTTTTAATTTTAAAAGTGGCAGTTTGATTTAAGGCCGGAATAAAACCGTCTATGGTTTTACTTTGATAAATTTGCGCATAGAGATCTTCACGCACATTCACGCTGATCCATAAATCATCATCCTGAATAATGCTGACCACGGGGACACCCATCGCCACCAGTTCAGAGGCTTTGCCGTAGGTTTTAGACACGGTGCCATTAATTGATGAAAGCAATAGGGTTTCAGCTTCCAAGGCATTGGCCTCGCTAACTGCCGCTTTGGCAATATCGACTTGGGCATTGGCTGAGGATTTTTGTTCAGGTGTGCTGCCACGTTTTGCACGTGCATATTGTTGATATGCGGCTTCAGTCATTTGACTGGCTGAGACTGCTGCGGCCTGCATTTCATCCCGACGCTGCCGGGAAATCACACCTTGCTGAAACAAAGTTGCTCCACGTTGATATGTGGTTTGTGCCAACGCCTGTTGTGCTTTCAGGCTTTGCCAGTTGGCATACAACGTGTCAATATTTTCCTGTTGTGAGCCACGTTCGGCTGTTGATTGCAGCGCTAAAGCAGATTGCAAAGCAGCCAGAGCCTGCTGTTTTTTTGCTTCAATTTCAGGGCTGAATAAACGCACCAGTTGCTGGCCTTTTTTAACTTTATCGCCATCATGTACATAAACTTCTTCAATACGGCTCGGCACTTTGGTACTGACATGAATGGTTTCCGCTTCAACCCGGCCTTGCAGTTCAACTTGTCGCGGTTGATAGCTTTTCCATAAACCGAAAGCAATTAAGCCTAAGAGTAGAATTAAAATAATGATGCCGACAACTTTAATAGCCGCTGACTTTTTTGTGTTTGGCTCAGCATTTTCACTGGTCGGAGCTTGTTCCGAATAACTAAAAAACTCCTGATCTATAGAGCTTTGCTGTTCAGCGCTTTTTTGCGAATCTATCTTGCTGCTTTGAGCTGACATATCTGTAGAGCTTCCGTCCGAGGAAGTGTTTTCTACATCTTGATCAGGCTTGTTTTGATCTTGATTCATATTTTTCCCCAGCAAAAATTAACGCATATAGTAAGTTTGAGCTTGATTGACATAGCTTTGGAATTGATTAATTGAGCCATGATTTTGTAATAAAGTTGCCAGTGACATCACATACTTATAAGCATTCAGTGCCATTTCATTTTTTAAAGCGCTCAAAGTATTTTGTGCATCAATGACTTGGGTAGCCGTGCCCATATCTTCTTTAAAAGACAGGGTTTGAATACGCAGGTTTTCTTGAGCAGCTTTCATATTTTGCTGTAGCAACGGGTGACTTTGCTGTGCAGTGGTCACTTCGCTATACGATTTATAAATGATATTTTCAATTTCCTGCTTGCTGCGTTCAGTCATCAGTTCAGAAGCATAGCGTTGTAATTCGGCAGCCTGAATATTTTTATTTTTATCGACCCCTGAAAACAGGTTGTAACGTGCCACTATACCGACAATCCAGTTTTGTTTTTCATCCAGACTGTATTCCCCAAATGCAAAAAGATTGGGCTTTTTCGCGGCACTTTGTGCTTTGACGTTAGCATTGGCCAGTTGGGTATCCAGTTGCATTTTACGAATGAGGGAGGATTGATCCTGATAAGTTTTCAGCAAGGTATTTAAAGACTGGCTTTGCGCAGAATTTATAAAGAGAGGGGTGCTCAGCTCGGTAATTTGGCTGCTTTGCAACAAATTATTCAGTTGAAAAAGACTCGATCTGAGACTGGCTTCCGTATTTTGATAGCTGCGTTCAGCATTGTTTTTTGCCACTTCAAACTGCATGCGTTGCCCTTTGCTAATAAAACCTTGCTTTTCCAGTTTCAGCGCATTGTTATAGTGGGTTTGCATGGCATTAAAATTCAAAAGGCTTGAATCGAGTAATTGTTTTTGCAGTTGTGCATTGAAGTAAGCCTGAATCAGTTCAAAGCGCTGGATGTCTTGTTGTTGCTGAGTATTAAGCTGGCTGCGCTGTGCTTTAATACTGGCCACTTCTTTAGCGCTGGAAGTCAGTCCTCCGGTATAAAGTGGCATCAATACTGAAACTGTGGGGCGGATCACCTGATCATCTAGGCTAACAGTCGACTCATCTGGAAGTAATCCCACGCCCTCATGAATAATTTGATTCACACCATTTTTAAGCGGGTCTGCTAGATTACCAATATTGGGGTTAGAGTTTTGCCATTGATCAATTTGGCTATTTAACCCATTCGACAGGGTTTGTTCCAAATTGTTTTTAAATGAATCGAGCGGAATATCCACTTCATTATGAAATGCATAAGCCCGTATATTTAAATCGACCCGTGGCAGCCCTAAACCTTTTAATGCTTCTGCTTCAAGTTTTGAAGCCTGTTGTAAGGCGAGATTGGCTTGAGTGCTATATGAATCCGTTAAAACCGATTGTTCAGCTTGTGCATAACTAATACTTTGTGCCCATAATGTTGTTGTATAAAAAGTCGAACTCGACAATAAAATAATTTTAATCAATGTTCTGATGCTCTGGTCTATATTTTTTTGTGCCCATGTCAAATTCATTAACATCGATTCGGCTCTCAACATTGTTGTAATAAATTATACATCGCTTGAAAATAAGATGTCTTTATCGTTAGTCTCTATATTATTTAATATGCATTTGTATATTAAGCACTATTTATAATTTAGACCAGAATGATCTTACTCAATAATGCCATAGAAGTTCTGACTCGCTATACCAACAAACTGGGGCGTATCATGCCTTGGCATCGTCCATTTCAATTTTTATATGCTGTAGCGATACGAAACTGGCTGGAGATGCATAAATAATGCAGTCATAAACGATTCAAGACAATAAAAAATGCACTAGGAAAGAAGAATAATGGATCTATCATGGCTGCACAGGATCGAGTTTGCTCTTTATCTGTTTTTGGCTGTTTTTATTCACTCCCATATTATGATTTCTGCTTTAAATATGCGTCCTGTCAGTTATTTAGTTATGGTTGAAGTGTTTATTGAGATTACTAAACTGAAAAGAATCACAGTTCTTTATTGAACTTTTGACTTTAAATATCCGATAGCACTGAAATATTTTCAGGATAATTTACTGCAAGCACAGGCTATCTGTGGTTAAATGCCGTTATTTTATTGTGTTTCACTTTGAAAGGAAAAATCATGCGCGCGTACAATTTCTGTGCTGGTCCTGCTGCATTACCGACTGCCGTTTTAGAAAAAGCCCAAGCTGAAATGCTCGATTGGCATGGCAAAGGTCTTTCGATCATGGAAATGAGTCATCGTAGTAATGACTATGTGGCTGTGGCAGAAAAAGCAGAAGCAGATTTACGCAAATTGATGAACATCCCAGAGAACTATAAAGTATTGTTCTTACAAGGGGGTGCTTCACTTCAATTCTCTGCAATTCCTTTAAACCTGTTAGGCAAAAATAATAAAGCAGATTATATCCATACCGGAATTTGGTCTGAAAAAGCATTAAAAGAAGCACAACGCTATGGCGATATCAATGTCGTGGAAGCGGGCACAACTATTAATGGTAAATTAGCAATTACCGATCAAAGCCAGTGGCACTTATCTGCCGATGCGGCTTATGTGCATTATGCAGATAACGAAACTATTGGCGGTCTTCAATTTGCAGGCATTCCTGAAGTAAATGTACCGTTGGTAACTGATTTATCTTCAAGCATTCTTTCTGCTCCAATTGATGTGTCCAAGTTTGGTTTAATTTATGCAGGCGCGCAAAAGAATATTGGTCCTGCTGGCTTAACTTTAGTGATTATTCGTGATGATCTACTTGATCAGGCGAAAGCTGAAACCCCCAGTATCTTGAAATATTCTGCACAAGCCAAGAATGATTCTATGGTGAATACACCATCAACTTATGCTTGGTATTTGTCTGGTTTGGTATTTGAATGGTTACTTGAAAAGGGTGGTGTTGAAGCTATTCATAAAGTAAACCTTGAAAAAGCTAAATTGCTTTATGGTTATATCGACGCAAGTGATTTCTACGCCAATCCAATTGCGGAACAAAACCGTTCTATCATGAATGTGCCATTTACTTTGGCAAATGCAGATTTGGATAAATTATTCTTAAAAGAAGCGGAACAAAATCATCTTCTTAATTTAGCAGGTCACCGTTCAGTTGGCGGTATGCGTGCAAGTATTTATAACGCCGTACCTTTAGAGGGTGTACAAGCCTTAGTGAACTTTATGGATGACTTTGCGAAACGCAATGCTTAAGCCTTAAAGCTAAAAAAGCCCATCACATGATGGGCTTTTTATTGATTAAAAATAATTTTGTTTAAACCAGCCTGTTGAAAATCAGGTATTAAAATAAGCTTAAAGAATAAAGTGATGCAACATATAGGCAGACATAAACATGCCCAACATAAAAAATAGACATGAGGTAGAGTCTAACTGGAAACGTTTTTCAAGTTGATGTTCAACTTGTTGTATATTTTCTTCTTGCACGATTTTCATGGAAAGCTCTATTCCGATTTATTTATCGTTAATTCCTATTTGTAATTTGCATTTTTAGCATAAAAATTTGATTAAATAAAGTACTAAATAAAAATATGTAATTAAAATATTTATTTTATCGAAAGAAATATCTCATTTATTGCTCACTTCTTATCAATCAAGGTGAGCAGGAGATAAAAGCTTAAGAATTAATTACTAAAATATAATCTTAAGCATATTTTTAAAATAGAAAATTTTGAATTTAAAGTGTGGATAAATGCATTTTAAATTAAATTCAAAACTGTTAAATATAATAAGGGTCTGTGGATAAACATGAAAAATTATTTGAAAAGAGATAATAAAAAAGCAGCTCAATTGGAGAATTGATCAATCACCATATTGAGCTGCTATTTATAGATTACTGTTTTTTAGAATAAATATTCACTTGAATCCACAGGTTGCCGCGAATAAATTGACCAATCTGAAAGTCTTTATTGGCGGGATTCTTGGTGGCAATACGAATCAAGGTTGCTTCCTGATTTTCATCATGAATTAAAGCCACGTCATAAAGCGTGTAGTCCTGATCCATAAAGGACATTGAGGTTTTACCGACAATGTTGCCTTGGAACCAGGCTTCATCTTCTTGTCCCATATTTTCGCCATAAAGATAGGCCACCATTTTTGAAAAATCGACGGTAACCGGTTCTTTATCATCTTCAGATTTAGGCTGCCAAGCATCAATCTGCTCTTGTAAATTCGCTGGAGCAACGCCGTCATTGGCGGCTAAAATATCGTTTAAAGCACGGTGGTGTTTGATTGAGGCAGGATCATCGACCACCAATTGTTCATGGTCTGAAACGGCTTCCAGTTCATAAGCCCATGCATTTAACTGGGCAAGATAGCTTTGGCCTTTTTCATAGTGTTGATGATTAACGCTATACAGTGCATCAAAGGCATAAACGGTGGTATTTGCCCCCAAGTTTAGGCGTAAAACAGCCTGTGTATTGGATTTGCAGCTAATAATCCGTTCAATTTTGGCATCGACTTTATACGGACTTTCGAAACTTGGGAATGCAGTTTTCACAGCTTGAGGCTTGTTATTTTCAACCGCAATTATTTGATTGATTTGCACCGCTGCCTTTTTGGGTCCTTGAATGAGCCATGTTGTTTCATCCATGTCACATTCTTCGGCACATAAACCCATTGGCATAACCGGGGCATTCAGTGCCAAGCCAAGCCACTTTGGTACGTCTGTTGTGGGATTGTCTGTGAGTAAATTCCAGTGTTCGACATGGCTGCCAAAGTTTTGATCTTCAATGGTGATAATTTCTGGTCTATTTTGATTTTTCATATTCACAATTGATGTTGGGTTATATTTGTATATTAAATCGAGGGTTATTTTGAAATTTCAAGTCATTTGACTAAATTTAACCATCAAATGATGAGAAATGGGCTAAATCATCAGTCAAGCAAAGCACGGGGAATAGAAAAGAAGCTTAAAAATGAGTTTGTCTTATTCAAATTCACAGTGGTTAATTCACTAAATGGATTTATCTTTCATCTTGTCACACGAATTTGTTAAACAATTTGTTAAACTGGATTTTAATATTTTCTTGCTATGGATGCTTTGTGCTGCCATTTAAACTTTGGGTCGATGCCGATGCATTACCTAAAATTCTACGTGAAGTCATTATTCGTGCTTCAGACCGTTATCAGTTAGAAGTCACTTTTGTCGCCAATCAAAATGTAGGCATCACGCCTTCAGTTCGAATCAATTCCATTCAGGTGATGAGTGGGGCAGATGCGGCCGACAAAGAAATCATAGATCGCATGAAAGAGCACGATATTGTGATGACGCAAGATATTCCGCTTGCGGCGCTGGTGATTGAAAAGGGCGGTATTGCAATTCATCCACGCGGTGAGGTTTATACCACAGCAAATGTCAAAGCTCGTCTGCATTTGCGCGATTTTATGGATTCATTACGCGGAGCAGGGGTCAATACCGGTGGGCCACCGCCAATTTCAGAACGTGATAAACGTGAATTTTCCAGCTCACTCGATCAAACCATCCAAAAACAAAAACGTAAAACTGCCCAATAAGCCGAGCTTGATATGCCTTCTAAAGCCAATATTGTTTCAACCTATGCCTTATTGGTACTTATTTGGGCCACGACGCCCTTGGCGATTGTGTGGAGTGTTTCAGATTTAAATAATCTCTGGGCTTTAGCATTGCGGTTTTTGATTGCTTTACCCTTAGTATTCAGTTTGTTGCTATTACTTAAGGTAAAATTACCCACAGATAAAATTTCAGTCCACAGTTATATCGCCGGTGCCTGCAGTTTTATTGGATCGCAATTTTTTACCTATTTGGCAACCGCATATTTAAGTTCAGGCATTATTGCCTTAATGTTCGGTTTGGCTCCGATCATGGCAGGCTTAATTGGACATTTTGGCTTTCAAATTCATTTGAATCGTTTGCAATGGCTAGGCATGTTCATTGCAGTCGCGGGATTAGCGATTATTTGCTTGGGTGGCAGTGAGCATCATATCCAACCGATAGGGATCGGACTCATGTTGATCAGTGTATTCGTTTATTGCTCTTCAATTTACTGGGTCAAAAAAGTTAATGCACCGCTAGAACCTATGGCCCAAGCTACCGGTTCAATTTTGGTTTCTGCACTGTTTGCTCTGGGAATGTTGCCTTTTATCTGGCAGCATGCACCTACACATATTCCAGATACCAAGGCCTTGGTGGGGCTGTTTTATGCAGTCATCTTGGCCTCGGTAGTCGCCATGATCTGTTATTTTAAACTCATACAGAATATTAAGGCGACGACATTATCGCTGACGACGGTATTGACTCCAATGTTGGCACTGTTATTTGGTGCCTTACTAAATGATGAAAAATTATCAGTGATGATTTTTGTCGGTGCGTTTGTCTTAATCTTTGGTTTATTTATCTACTTTTACCGTGACATTAAGACGAGTCGAAACCTCGCCCACAAGATTAAATCTGGCGCTTAAGTTTTTAATCTTTAGTCTTGCTCACGGTAATACATTCGCTTAGTTTTACCCGATCTTGTGGGTGTAAGGTAATGAAATAGGCACCGGTACGGAATTTACCATTCTCTTCAGCTCGGCTATAAACCACTTGTGCCGTTGCTGCAATATGAAAGAAATTTTCCGGATGACTTAAGGTCACGTGAATATACGTTCCTTCCTGAATAGGATGCTCATTAAAGAAACTGAATCCGGTTTCTGAAAAATTGACATTTTCCGGGATAGGTAACATGGATTGTACAATTGCATCGTACAAAGAACCGGTAATAAGGTTTAATTTTTGATTGAATAAGGATAATATTCGAGCAATTTGTTGATCTCTTTCAGATAATTGTTCTAATTCGTAGTTTATTGCGTGATCAAATTGATCTAATTCTGCGAGTAGTAGAAAATAGCGCGGCAGCACAAAGTTAGGATCATAAGGGTCATTAAATGCGACATCATCAGAAATAATCTGATAATTAACTCGCAAGGCAGCATCTATACGCGACATAACGCGACGTTCTATGTTGCCGCTTTGATGCTGTGAATTTTCCATAATTATTCCTCGGACTAAATGGTATGTTTAAACCAATCTCGCTGTATATAGGGTTGAGATATACTCGCGCACGGCGTAGTAACCACTTTATTTCTTTTATTGCTCTGGTTTCTATGATCGGTCTCACATTAGGTGTAGCTGTACTCATTACCGTCTTATCTGTGATGAATGGCTTTGACCGAGAACTGAAAAACCGTGTCTTAGGAATGATACCTCAAGCTACTGTTTCTTCAACACAAATTTTAACAAATTGGCCTGAACTTGCAACAAAAGTTGAACAACATGAGCATGTCAAAGGCGTAGCCCCATTTACCCAGTTACAAGGGATGCTTACAGCGCAAGGACAAGTGGCCGGCATCATGGTTACGGGGATCGAACCTTCATATGAAAAGAAAGTTTCGATCATCCAGGATCACATGATTGAAGGCAGTATTGATAGCCTGAAAAAAGGTGAATTTGGCATTGTTTTAGGTAAACAAATGACGGATTCACTGGGTTTGGGCTTAAATGACAATATCACTTTAGTCCTGCCTGAAGCAACGCCATCACCCGCCGGTGTGGTACCCCGCTTCAAGCGTTTTAAAATTGTCGGTATTTTCAGTATTGGGGCAGAAGTCGATTCGATGATGGGCTATATTGCCTTGAACGATGCTTCGACCCTATTACGCTTACCCGATGGTGCTCAAGGTGTACGATTAAAGCTGGATGATATCTTCCTTGCGCCTGAAGTGGCGGATGACATTGTCAAAGACTTGCCAAGCAATTTCTATGCATCGAACTGGACTTTTACCCATGGTAATTTGTTCAGTGCCATTCAAATGGAAAAAGCCATGGTGAGCTTGCTGCTGTTCCTGATTGTTTTGGTGGCTGCGTTCAATATTGTGTCCTCACTGGTCATGGTCGTAACAGATAAAAAATCTGACATTGCAATTCTGCGTACTTTGGGTGCTTCACCTGCAACCATCACCCGGATTTTTATGGTACAGGGAACCATTATTGGGGTGATTGGTACCGTTTCCGGTGCCATTCTCGGGATTATCTTTGCTTCAAGTATTAGTAGTGTAATTGGCTGGCTCAATACCACGTTTGGTTTGAACCTGTTTGATGCTTATTTTATTAATTACTTACCGTCTTATTTGCGTTGGCAAGATGTGGTCGTCATTGTCTGCTTATCATTGCTTTTAAGCTTCCTTGCCACGATTTATCCAGCTTTCCGTGCTGCAAAAACTCAACCTGCAGAGGCCTTGCGTTATGAGTAATATTGTCCTCGAAGCGAAGAATATCTCGAAAAGTTTTACCGATGGAAAAACCACGGTCGAGGTGATTAAAAACTTGTCATTGCAAGTCAAAGCAGGTGAGTTTATTTCGATTGTCGGTTCAAGTGGCTCGGGTAAAAGTACCTTGTTGCATGTCTTGGGCGGTTTAGATGGACCCACAGAAGGTGAAGTGTTTTTAAATGGCAAACGCTTTGATACCTTGGGTGAAGCTGAGCGTGGTTATTTACGGAATCAGCATTTGGGTTTTGTGTATCAGTTTCATCATCTATTGCCGGAATTTACCGCATTGGAAAATGTTGCAATGCCGCTGATGCTGCGCGCAGGAACGACCTATAAACAATCCAAAGAGCAGGCAGAATACTTGCTGAATCGCGTTGGACTATCACACCGGATGACCCATAAACCTGGGGAGCTGTCTGGTGGTGAACGTCAGCGTGTGGCTTTGGCGCGTGCTTTGGTGGCGAAGCCTGAACTTATGCTGGCCGATGAACCGACCGGTAACCTGGACCGCAAAACTGCCTTAAAAATTTTTGAACTGCTGAGTGAATTACGTAGCGAGTTCAATATGGCAATGCTGATCGTGACCCATGATGAACAACTGGCTCAAGCCGGCGATTCTATTTTGCATATGCAAGATGGGGTCTGGATTGATGCTTAGACACTGATCGGTAAATTGAAAAATTGATTGAAGCCCACTACGGTGGGCTTTAATATTGCGAAAATTAAAAAATATTATAAAAATAATGATTCAATTAATGTGTGTAGGTTGGGTAATTGGTATTGCCAGTATAGGAAAAACTTTCCCGATCTTGCAGTCCTTGATACTGCCGTGTATTGCTCTTTTCATCCTGTCTTTGCTTTTAAAGCTGACTGTTTTGAAACCAGTCCATACTTTGTGGTTCAAATTTTTACAGCTCTGTCTTGGTTTTAGTCTGGGTATTAGCCTGGGCTATAGTTATGCTCAGCAGCAACTGAATGATCGTTTAAATTTTCGAGAAAAGCAGGCTGAACAGGTTGAAGTGATTGCCTATGTAAAAACTATCAATGAGTTGAGTGAATCATCCATACAACAAAAAATACAGGTGCTAAACCGACATACGGAAGTAGTGCAATGGCAGACATTTTTAAAAAATGAAAAACAGGCTGATCATCAGCCTGTACTTGAACTGGGTCAATATTATCACTTGCAGGGGAAGACTTTGCCGGCGCATAGCTATGCAACGCAAGGTGTTTTTGATCAAGAGCAATGGTACCTCCAGCAAAATATTATGTCGGGTTTTAAAGTAACCTCGGTGCAAAAACTGTCTGAGCAAGATATTTCTGCTTTGGGTTATGGCCGATATGTCAGGCAACAACATTCTATTTTGAATCAGTTCCAGCTGTGGATGGAACAGCAACGCTTAGTACTACGCAATTTTATTGATCAGCAGCCTGTAAAGCATAAAGGCTTACTTTTAGCTTTATTAACAGGAGATAAAAGTTTACTCACACCCGAAACAGAACAGTTATTTCAGCGCTTTGGCATGAACCATTTGTTGGCCATATCAGGACCACATGTTCTGATTTTTGCTTTATTGGTATGTTGGAGCTTGCATCAGCTAATTTGTCGCTATTGTCCGCAAGTCTATTTAAAGTGGCCAAAACAATATCTACTGATTGTGCCTTTTTGTATTTGCGTACTGTTGTATTGTGCTTTTGTGGGGTTTGAAATTCCAGCTCTCAGAACTTTGCTCACGTGCTTGTTGATCAGTGGATTGGTACTGTTAAAACAAAAAATTCAACCCTTAAGTGTTCTGTTGTTGAGTGCTTCAATTTTATTAATGTTTGACCCGTTTAGTATTTTATCGGCTGCATTCTGGCTGTCCTATGGCGCATGCTTTGTGCTGTTGCGTATTTATCAAACTGTGCAGCAGAAAGGTCATGCTGAAGAAATTAAGACTAAAACTCAGGCAATCAAAATCCAACTCAAAATTTTAATCGAATCGCAATGGAAAATATTTTTGGCGCTATTCCCACTGATGCTGATTTTCTTTAAACAGGTGGCATGGATTACGCCATTGAGCAATTTATTTGCCATTCCATGGATTGGCATCATCATTGTTCCTTTAGATGTGATTGCGGCGTTGTGCTATTTCATTTTTGAGCCTCTGGGAAGCCTGATTTTTCAAATCAATGATCTGTGTCTTTCAATATTGCTTATCTTCATGCATGGTTTAGATCAAATTTTTTCACCTGCATTACAACCGGTTACCATGAGTTTTTGGATGTTGCTGAGCTTATGTCTGGGTTTAATAATTCTGTTTTTACCCCGTGGTGTAGTACCAAAAACTTGGTCAGTCTTATGCTTTGTACCTTTAATAATGATTGATTCCAATAAGAATGAGTTTGAACTCACGGTATTGGATGTTGGGCAGGGCCAAGCGATTTTTGTCCGTGATCAGGATCAGACAATGATGATTGATACGGGTGGGAATTATGATGAAAGTAAATTTAGTGTCGGCAAACAAATCATTTTGCCATTTTTGTCAGTAAATGGGGTCAGTGAATTGAATCAACTGATTTTAACCCATTTGGATCAGGATCATAAAGGAGCTTATGAGTCGATCAAAGCTGATTTGCCAATCAACACTATATATTCAAATGAACAACTTGCAGTCGCCAATTCCAGCCAGTTTGATTATTGTCATCAAGGCCAAAAATGGCAATGGAATGATCGAGTCAAAATGACCATTTTGTCACCTAAAGCCGAGCAGTTGGTCAATGCAAAAGATGAAAAGAATGAAATGTCCTGCGTAGTTTATTTGCAGGTGACAAATGCCGAGCCCTATCAAAACTTTCTATTGATGGGTGATGCCGGCTGGCCAACTGAATATCAGATTCTTCAGGATTATCCAAACTTAAAAGTTGATGTTTTAGTTTTGGGGCATCATGGCAGTCGACATAGCTCTGCCTATCATTTTTTAAAGCAGTTAAAACCAAAACTGGCAGTGGCATCAGCAGGTTTTAATAACCGCTATAAACACCCAAGTGTGGTTGTTGAATCACGCTTGAAAGAATTAAAAATTCCGTTACTTAGCACCATAAAACAGGGCAGTATTCATTTTTCCAAACACAAAAGCATCATGGCTATTGAGTTTGAACGTGATTCTCAGCAATGGTTAAAACCCTAAATGATTTCGGCCGGGATTGCTTTCGCTCGAATTTCAGTAACCAACTTTAGTGCGTCATCTGTATTTAAATGATAAACCTGATCTAGTTCAGGATTGGCTTTAAAACGCTTATAACTCCAGTGATAATGTTCCGGATAACGACGAATTAAATTCTCGATGGCTTCGAAAATGACACCAGTTCCCTCATTGGTATTGCCCTGATAAATACGCTCGTCAAGCGCCTCAATGTGCATATCAAAACCTTGATTTTCATTACGCAGCGCATATAAAAATAAAGTTTTGGCCTTGGTTTTTTGAATCAGTTTGGCACTTAAATTACTGCTGGCCAGCGGAATTCCAAAATAAGGAATCATCTCACCGCCCACATTGGGGGTATGGTCTGGCAGAATCACCGTGGTACCGCCTTGTTTTAAGGCCTTAAAAATTTGTCTTACCCCCGATTCATCGGTAGGCACTAAATTGGCTTGTTCACGGCTGCGGGCTGCACGAACAAATTGATTGGCAGATTCATTTTTGACCGGTTTATATAGGATGGTCATTTGGGTGAATTGAGCCAGATAGGCATTCATGATTTCCCATGTGCCAAAATGCGGGACAATCAGTACCAGGCCTTCAGGTGTTTTCAACGCATCTTGAAGTATGTGTTCACCGCTAATTGAATGAATACGTGCAATATTCTTTTTGTTATCGGCACCCCAGATGCTAAAAAATTCGAAATATGAAGTCAGCTCATTATGAATCGCCTTTGGAATAATCTTCTCATGTTGTTCAGCGGTCAATTCTGGCAAAGCAATTTGAAGATTAAGACGAATCGTATTTGAGGTTTTTGACATTTTTAAAAAATTGACGAGCCCAGCTAACATTCGAGCGATAAATCTGGAAATTTGAATCGGTTGTCGACTTAGGAATTTCAGTAAGCGGTATGTTGTATCCGTTGGGGTATGATCAGTCATTGCCTATCGTCAATGTATGTAAAGAGTCAAAAAGAGCAAATATTATAGGCGAAAATGGATGGTTTAGGCAGATTTCTCTGATGCAGTGTATATAATGAGTTCAATTTAACTGATCCTTGGATTATTTTGTATGTCCGATTGGCCACCAAAACCAGAAAATGAAATTCAAAATACGCTACATAATTCGCAAAACATCACTGGCAAAGAATGGCATATTTTAGAAAAAGCCGTTTTAGCTTCTGTAGAAGAACAACGACGTGCACGCCGTTGGGGCATCTTTTTTAAATTTCTAACTTTTGCTTATATCCTGTTTGTTTTAGTGTTGTTGGGGAAAAGTTGCAGCACATCTTCTACAGATCCAACGGCAACGACCAGTTCGCATATTGCTGTAGTGGATATTATCGGAACCATTGCTGCAGACAAGCAAAGTGTCAACAGCACAGATACGGTTAAAGCGCTAAAGAAAGCTTTTGAAAACAAACAAAGTAAAGCTGTGGTTTTAAATATTAATTCACCTGGCGGATCGCCGGTTCAGTCTGATGAAATCTGGCAAGAAATTCAGTATTTGAAAAAAGCCCATGCCGATAAAAAATTGTATGCCGTAATTGGTGATACAGGTGCTTCAGGTGCGTATTATATCGCTTCTGCTGCCGATGAAATTATTGTCAATCCATCCAGTCTGGTCGGGTCTATTGGCGTGATTATGCCAAACTATGGTGTGACAGGCTTAATGCAAAAGTTAGGTGTAGAAGACCGCACCATAACTTCCGGTGAAAACAAAGCTTTGCTTTCCATGACTCAACCAGTTGATGCTGCCCAAAAAGCCCATGTACAAGGTGTACTTGATAATGTGCATGATCATTTTATCAATGCAGTCAAACAGGGCCGTGGGAAGAAGCTGAAATCTCAAGATCCGGCAATATTTTCTGGTTTGTTCTGGACAGGTGATCAGGCAGTGAAATTGGGTATTGCAGATCGTACCGGTAGCTTAAATACGCTGAAGCGTGAATTGAAACTGGAAAAAGCAGTGAATTACACCATTGAATATAGTCCTTTTGATTCTGTACTTGGCCGTATGGGAAGTTCTATTGGGCAGGGTTTGGCAAGCTCACTTTCACAGCAAGTGCAATCTGAACAAACGACCAAATTACAATGAAGCCGATAATCCATTTTGCGCATGCCAATGGCGTGCCATCAAAAGTCTATCAAAAGCTGTTTGATTTGCTGAAAGATGAGTATGACGTTATTTATGTACCCTTGCTGGGGCCCAACAAGCGTTATCCAATTGATAATCATTGGCAAAGCCTAACCCAACAAGTGATTGATAGTATTGTCCGTCAAGCGAAAGGCCGTCCCGTAATCGGTTTGGGACATTCTTTGGGTTCTGTGCTGACCTTTCAGGCGGCATTAAAGCGCCCTGAATTATTTAGTCAGGTCATTATGCTTGATCCGCCACTGATCATGGGCAAAGAGGCTCTTGTATTACATATCGCGAAACTGTTTAAGCTCAAAGCACTGGACAAAATGTCTCCGGCAGGTTTGTCCAAGCGCCGTCGCGATCATTGGCAATCTCGTGAACAGGCTGCCGAGTTATTAAGACCCAAAGGTTTCTATCAACATTTTGAGGCAGACTGCTTTCAGGCCTATATTGATCATGCCTTGATGGATGATCCATTACGTGGTGGCGTAGAGCTAACCATTCCGAAAATGGACGAGGTGGAGATTTTTAGAACCAATCCATCTCTTTGGTGGTTGCCACAATCCAAACCTAAAATGCCAATCCATTTGGTGGTTGCTGAGCAGAGTCCATTTTTACCCCATCAATTTCCACAGCAGGTGAAGAAGAAGTTCGGAATTCCTTTTACTGTGACACCCGGTGGTCATATGTTTCCGTTGGAGCATCCGGTTGAAGTGGTGAAATTGGTTAAACAGCTTATTAAGTCACAACAGTTTAATTAAAAGGCTTTTGGTTGATAGCGGTATCTTCAATTTCTTGCTGAAAAAGCAATAATCACAGTCTTATAGCCATTAAAAAACGCATCCTGGGATACGTTTTTTAATGGCATAAAATTTGGTTTAAAACTTACAAAATTGAACCGGTTGCTGCATCACTTTACCACGGTACAACACACCTTGTTCAGTATGTTGAACTGTTGCTGTACAGATCCATTCCACCACTTGCGGGTAAATGACATGTTCAAGTACATGGACGCGATTCGCTAAAGAACTTACATCATCATGCACATTGACTTTTAGCACGCCTTGAGCAAGCGCCTGACCGGCATCCAGCTCAGCAGTCACATAGTGAACTGTACAGCCATGCAAAACATCGCCCGTGTTAAGTACACGTTGATGAGTATGCATGCCTTTGTAATGCGGCAACAGAGAAGGGTGGATGTTGAGCATTTTCCCTTCCCATGCTTTGACAAACTTGGCACTTAAAATGCGCATAAAGCCTGCAAGAACCACCAAATCAACATTCCAATCCAGCAATTGTTGATGCATCACATCATCAAAGGCCTCACGGTTTGGATACTGTTTATGTTCAATAATAGCAGTTTGAATACCTGCTTTTTTAGCACGTTCTAAAGCATAAGCTTCAGGCTTATTGGAAATGACCCCAACAATTTGACCTGACAGATTGGAATCAATCAGGGCTTGCAAGTTACTTCCACTGCCTGAAACAAGGACAGCAATTTTGATCATGGGCTGTTCTTTATGCAAAAATTACGCGAATTTTTTCATCAGCACCGGCAACAGATTCAGCATTGTCTTGGATATGGCCCATCGTCCATGCTTCTTCGCCTAGGCTTGTTAACAATTCAACAGTTTTGTCAGCATCTTGAGCATCAACAACAATCACCATGCCTACGCCACAGTTAAATGTACGATACATTTCATGTTGTTCAACACCGCCTTCACGTTGAAGAAGTTTGAACAATTCTGGCCATTCCCAAGAAGACTCATTAACCACTGCTTGAGCACCGTTTGGTAATACGCGAGGTAAGTTGCCAGGTAAGCCGCCACCCGTAATGTGTGCCATCGCATGAACATCAACTTGTTTGCAAAGTTCAAGTAACGGTTTTACGTAAATGCGTGTAGGTTCCATTGCAACATCTGCAAGTGGGCGACCATCTACGATTTGGGTAAGATCGACTTTTTTCACATCTAAAATTTTACGAAGTAAAGAGTAACCGTTTGAATGAGCACCTGAAGACGCAACACCAATCAAAACGTCACCCGCTTTAACTTTGGTTCCATCAATAATTTTGCTTTGCTCAACCACACCTACGCAGAAGCCTGCAAGGTCGTAATCTTCACCTTCATACATGCCTGGCATTTCAGCAGTTTCACCGCCAACCAATGCACAGCCTGCAAGCTCACAACCTGCACCAATACCTGTCACGACATTTGCAGCAACGTCGACATTTAAGTGTCCAGTTGCATAATAGTCAAGGAAGAATAATGGTTCAGCACCACATACAATAAGATCATTTACACACATTGCAACCAAGTCTTGACCAATCGTGTCATGACGGTTCAAATTAAGTGCTAAACGTAATTTTGTACCAACACCATCTGTGCCAGATACGAGAACAGGTTCTTCATAACCTTTAGGGATTTTACAAAGAGCGCCGAAGCCGCCTAATCCGCCCATAACTTCAGGACGTGAGGTACGCTTAGCCACAGATTTGATTCGATCGACAAGTGCGTCGCCCGCTTCAATGTCGACACCCGCATCTTTATAGCTTAAACCAGTGTTTGGGGAAGTTGAGTTGCTCATAATGAAGTCTCCGCATTCGCGCGGCGATTATACCCGAATATACGAAACTCTTATGCTATTTATGCGCTAAAATGCTATCTTTATTGAAATATTTTACTTTCTATAACGAATAAACCGAAAAAAGGCGAATTTGCATGGTGGATCGTACCTTACGTCGCATTTTTATATTCTCAGGGATTGCATTCATTCTTTGGGTTTTGTATCTGCTTAAACCTGTGGTATTGCCTTTTGTGGCCGCATTCTTGGTGGCTTATTTATTTAGCCCGTTAGTGGATAAACTTCATAAGATCGGTTTGCCGCGTTGGGTGGCTATTAGTCTTGTTTTTATTGGTATTGGTGTGGTTCTTACCTTGGCGATGTGGTATTTGGTCCCACTGGTCTGGCAGCAGCTGATGTATGCGCGGGACAGTATTCCAGCAGGAATTCATTGGTTAAATTACACCTTTTTACCTTGGGTATCGCAAACTTTTAGTGTCGAGCCGATGGAGATCGATACGCAGCAAATGTCGACTGTGGTCATGGAATATATTCAGACCAATTATAGTGCTGATAGTATTCAGGCCATGGTGTTAAAAGTCGCTCAATCGGGTCTGAATTTCATCCAAATTGGCGGAACAGTGGTTCTGATTCCGATTATTGCGTTCTATTTCCTGTTAGATTGGGATCGTATGCTCGACAGTTTTCGTCGTTTAATTCCTCGTCCTTATGAGAAAAGTACTTTACATATTGTCGGTGAATGTCACAGCGTATTAGGGGCCTTTGTGAAAGGTCAATTTTTGGTGATGTTCCTCCTCGGTACGGTGTACGCAGTCGGCTTACAAGTCATTGGTCTTGAAGTTGGACTTATTATTGGGATGGTTGCGGGACTGGCCAGTATTATTCCCTATTTAGGATTTGCAGTTGGAATTATTGCAGCTGTCATTGCAACGCTATTTCAGTTTGGTATTGATTGGATGCAACTGGTTTTGGTGGGTGTTGTCTTCATGATTGGTCAGGCAATTGAAGGTTATGTTCTGCAACCTTTCTTACTCGGTGATAAAATTGGTTTGTCTCCTGTAGCGGTGGTATTTGCTGTATTGGCAGGTGCACAACTTGCTGGTTTCTTGGGCATGTTGATTGCTTTACCGGTTGCAGCAGTTATTGTGGTGCTGTTACGACATGCTCGAGATTGTTACGAGAAGAGTCGCATATATAAGCACTCGGCTATAGTCATACAAGAGACAGGATCAGGATCAATTTCAATTGAATCGGATCAAGTAGATGTAGATATCGAATTGAGAAATACAGAATCAAAAAATCTGCAAGATACTGAAAAATCGAGTAAGATTGATTTGATACAGAATAAAGAACCCTAAGGGCAAAACATATATATGCGTCAACTGCAATTAGATATAGAGCCTCAACTGGATGCCCGAATTAGTGATTTTTCGGGTCCAAGTTGGGGGCATGTTATTGATGCAGTTCGACAACTTCATGCCGGTTTAATAAACCGTTTTTATATATATGGGGGTGCCGGTTCAGGTAAGAGCCACTTGCTTTCCGCTATTTGCGATTCTTATTTAGAAGTAGGCAAGTCTGCAATTCAAGTCTCATTACTGGAATTGCTTGATGCGCCCACTGAAGCGATTACGTCATTAGATCAATATGACCTGGTTGCTTTGGATGATATCGAAGCCATTAGCGGTGTTCCACATTGGCAAAAAGCAGTATTCCATTTAATTAATTATAATAACGAAGGTGGAGGACAGCTAGTTTTCTCTTCTCGGGTTGCACCCATTGAATTGAAACTGGAACTTCCGGATTTACAATCACGTTTGACTCAGGCGGTGAGCGTTAGAGTGCCGACGGGAAGTTTATATGCAGACCGCTATGCGCTAGTAACGTCGGTATTAACACGTCGGGGAATTCACATTGATCAACAAATTATCGATTATTTATTGCTGCATGGGCCTCATCAGACCTCTATTTTATTACAAACTTTAGAACAATTAATTCAGTTGTTAAAAGGTGAAAAAACAAAAATAAGTCATGCGAATTTAAGACAAATTTATGCATTAATTGATGAATATCGGTAAACAATAAAAAATCTTGAGAAATTATTCAAGCTGTGACAAAGTACAGCAAAATAGTTCAATGTTGCAGGGAATTTGCAACTATAGAATAAAAATATATAGAAGAATACAAGGAGAAATGTATGCTCAAACGGAGCATAGGCATAGGGATGCTGTGTCTAGCAGGACATGCTTATAGTGCAGAAATCACTGTCACTATTACAGATGATATTACCAAAGATGATAGTGAATGTTCATTGCGTGAAGCCATTGAATATGTCAATAAAGGCATGCCTGAAGCAGGTTACATGGGCTGCGGCGGTAAAGATGCTTTGTCGACGATTTTGTTAGACAAACAAAAAACCTATATCCTCAACACTAGAATTGATGTGAAAGCAAGTCTGGCCCTAAAAACCTATTATGACATCGCAGTGACTGATGAAGCTGTTCCTGGTTTGAATAATGCTGTAATCAAAATGGCAGGCAAAGATCAAATTTTCAATATTGATAATGATCTTAGTGATTTAGCTTTGATTACCATCAGAGAAGTAAGTTTTGAAGGCTGTAATAAAAATGTTTGTGCCGACAAAGGCGGGATTTTCTATAACAATGAAAGTTTAGTCTTGCAATATGTCAAACTCTCTGGCGGTAACGCACGTTTAGGTGGGGCAATTTATAATGTAGGTGAGAGTAGTGCAACACAAAACTATATTAGCCAAGTTTCTATCACTGACAGTATTGTAGAAAATAATACCGCCATGACTGGCGCTGTTTTGTATGGTCAACGACCAGCATTTACACTGAGGAGTGTTGTCCTTAAAAATAACAATACGACCTCGGGTGCGGCTAATATTTTTAGTGAAAAAGCCACTCAAGATGTCAGTCTGCTAACCAATAAAAATATGAACAAGCTTAGCAATAGTACATTCTTAAATAACAGCGGATATGCCATTAATATTCGTGACGGGGTTGCAGTCAATAACGTTACGATTGTAGGCAATAATGCTGGTGTGCAATTTGATTCTGCAGAAGGCTATGGCTATCTTGCCAATAGTATCGTGGTAGGGAATGGGACCGGTACCAGTAATTGCCAATTTAGTGCAGATGATAAGACACGGATGCAAAACAATTTGGTCGGTACTGAGTGTAAGAGCGGCGAGGCTAAATATCCAAATGAATTTTGGACGGGCACAAAACTATTTGCTGGTAATAGCAGTGAAGGCACTTGTAAATCGTTGGTGGAAGATCCAGATGCTTTACTGTGTCCATACAGCACGCCGAAAAATACGTTCTTGGGTTATATTCGCCCGCGTATTTTACTTAGCGCTAAAAATATGTTTGATACCTTGATCTTGAATAAAGGTCGTGTGGATTTGTCATCCGACAGTACACAATTGATTTGTGAAACCATGGATCAGCGTAATAAGAATCGAACTACTGATAATAGCTGGTGTGACCGTGGCGCGATTGAGATTGTTGTACCGAGCTCTAAATCGCGTATTGGACAAGATTTAAAAGTGGGTGAAGTTGCTAAGCTAAACATTTTAGAATATTTAGGTGACAGTGATCTGTATCCGAAAGAACAATGTGAAAGCTTATTGAAAATGAAAAATCCTGCGGGCGGTGAGTGGCAAGACGGTTGTGCTTATATCGATCAAACGCTGACAAAGTCGAAAGGAACATTGACTTTAGATATAGATGGTAATTTGGTTTATACCCCAAATGGCAATTGGCATGGTGCAGATATTTTTAACCTTCAAATTGTTACGTCATCGACACATTTCAATGAAAATAAAAAATATATGGTACTTGAAGCCTATATGGTGCAAGAACCAAACAATGAATTTGAAGATAAATCTGTAAAAACCTCAGGTGGGGCGTTCGGATTCTTCGGCTTATTTGCGTTATTAGGACTGGTAGGTATACGCCGCTTTAAAAAATAAGAAAAAGGGAAATGTGATGCACACTTATAAAAAAGGATTGCTCTGTGTCATGGTTCTGTCTGCCATGTCACTTATGGCAGCAGAAGATAGAACCATTTATGTCACGACATTTACAGATGAAAATGGCGAAAATGCTAATGCTTGTTCATTACGTGAAGCTATTATCACAGCAAAGAAAAATATAGCCTATGGGGGCTGTACGCCCGGCAATACGGTTTTTGGACAAACTGATTATATTCAACTAGAAACCGGTACCTATAAGTTAGATTCAGAGTTGGCGCCAGAATCGACCGTCATTATTAGTGGTGCAAAGCGTCTTAATTATGCTGAAAGAAACAAGCTGACTCAGAAATATCCAGCTTTAGAGGGCATTAAAACTACCATTAGTGGAGAAGGTCGTTCACGTATTTTTAACACCAGTAAAACAGAAATCAGTTTAACCCTGAATGATATTCAGCTTGAAAATGGCTATGCGACAAATCAGGGGGGACAAAATGGACGTGGTGGTGCGGTACTCATTGGCGGTGATTTTAAGCTAAATACAGGGGCTATTCTAAATTCTAAAGCAGATATTGCTGGCGGTGCAATTTACAATATTGCCTTAAATACCGAAAAGAAAATATCGATAAATGGTAGCTTAATTCAAGGTAATAATGCTGTAAAAGGCAGCGTGATTGCCATGGATTGCTATGGTAACTTAGATGATAGTAAACCTGCGGTTAATATAGAACAAAGCAGTATCATTAATAATGGGTCAAGCACCAGTTTAAGTACCTTAGATTTTTGTGGTGCCGCAACGGTTAATTTAATGACCAATACCATTGCACAAAACAAAGCGAGCACAACCAATGGTAGTATTTTGCGCGCAGTCACAGATGGCTTAAATCGTTTGAGTCCTTATTCAGTTATGACAATAACCAGTAATACAATCGTAGAGAATGAAGCGCATAGTACGTTGCTATACGATGAGAATGGCAGCAAATATGTATCATTTAATGTTCTAGCATTTAACCAAGGTGGTAAATCTTGTCGTTATTATTCTGATACAGGTATACCCAAGGAAAATATCCGCTTTATTCTTGCGAAGAATGCATTAAAGTTAGGTATAGGTGCAGACCAATGTGATTTACCTGAAAGCAGTTTAAAATCAACAGCAGAAGTGGCGAAAAATATCGATGTTTCGACCAGTAGTTTTTCTACATTGCTTTCTGAGCTGACAATGGCATCTGCATATAACAAATTCCTGCCTTTATACTATCCACGAAATAATCAGACAGCGACTGACTTGGTAGATGTAAATAGCAGTGGTTGTAGTGATTATGACCAACGTGGATTGGAACGTGTGACCGATGCGGTTTTACAATTAACCCCAGGCTTGCAAAACAGTTGTGAAATTGGCTCTGTTGAACAAATTAACTTAGCAGCAGCTGATGTAACTGATCTTAAAAATTCATCTTTAGTAACCCTGTTAGACTATTACCAGACCAATATTGATGATCTTAAAAAGCTGATTGCTGATAGTACCAAAAACAAAGAGGATGTGGCTGATTTTGAAGAAGAGTTAACAAACTTCCAAGACCTTCTCAAATATACCAAGCAGTATCAGAAATATCGTGCGATTTATTTTGATCCTTTTATTCTAGCCGTTGCTGCAGAAGAGCGTGTTCCGGATAGTACAGGTGAAGATTACCGTATAAAGGCTTTGGATACTGAGCATTACAGTATTTCAGTAGAAACTTTCGGCATTGGTTCTCTAAAATTCACGGATGGCACTCCGGTATTAACGGGTTCATTGGATGACTTGAAATGTGAATGGAAAGAAGATTTAAAACGTGTGTTGATCTACCGTACAAGCGGTGAATTACTTACAAATGGTGACTATGCATTCTGCAAATACACCATCAAAGAAAAAGCTGGTAAAGGTCAAGAATCATCGGGGATTTTACAAACCAGCTTTACTAATATCGTACCTGTTGCTGTAGATGATGTTTATGTATTAGAGGCAAGTCAGAATTTAACCGTAAGTGTGAATCCTCTAGAAAATGATCATGATGATGGTGATGGGCCTATTTCTACACTTGCTAAAAATAAAGCGCTGTATCATCAAAATGATGCAGGTCAAGCTATTCCGATTCGATTTACTACATTGCCAGCGGGTTTAATCATGAAAGCTGAACACGAAGGTCCCTGCCCAGAGGCCTATATTCGTGATACCTGTTACGGTGGTAAGATTCAATTTACGGTGAAAAATAGTTTCAGTCAGTTCGACTACCCAATTGAATATACGATTTTTGATTCTGATAGCGGTATGTCAAATACTGCTAAAATTACATTGAAAAATACAGCGAAGAATACAAACTCCAGCAGTGGTGGTGGTTCACTCGGTCTTTATAGCTTATTGGCTCTTGCTGGACTTGGCTTATATCGACGTTATAAAATGAAATAAATATTAAAAAAGCCTCATAAGAGGCTTTTTTAATGAGGACTATTTACTATTTCGAGCATTAATGATTGGTAATATTGGGCTGCAAATATTTAGTAATGTATTCCTCACGAATAGCAGGTCTTTCTTCAGCGGTCGCTTTTTGCATACGGTTGCCTAAATCTTTACGTTCTTGGCTACTCATTTTTTGCCAGGTTTCTCGCATTTTTTGCTTTTCTTGCTCGGGTAATTGAGTAAACCAATCCATACGCTGATGCAAAGCTGTGCTTTGCGCTTCAGGTAATTCTTTTAGCGATTGATAACGTTGAATAAGTGCGCGTTGTTCAGCATCTGACAGAGTTTCCCAGGTTTCTGCCACTTGAGTGTCCGCATCTTTGGAAAAAATCCAAAAACGTTCAAAACCAGCGAAACTGGTTTGTAGAAATGCGAGTGCACAAAAAGCAAATGCTAATCTTTTAGCTGCCATGTGGAACTTTGTCCTCACCTAAAACCATTAACATCTCCAAATCTTCAACCATTTGTGGTGATAATTTTGGAGTAACTATGACCTGATTCTGAGGCTTCGCAGCCATTTCAATAGAATTTGGGAATATCACAAAACCTGCAATTGCAGCAGCAAGTGCAAATCCTGACATTTTCCAAAGTCCATAACGGGAAGTTTCTCGATCTTGAATTTCTTCAATGACCAGATTCATCACAACAGGTTTATCTTTATGATGTTGTGCAAGTCCATCGAGTTTGGAAGTAACTTGTTTTAAGAAATCATCTTGTTTCATTCGGATGACCCTCCAGAATATGGATTCAAATGTGCCAGCGAGTTCCTAAGACCTTGAATAGCACGGTGATAATGCGTTTTCACACTACCTTCACTGCATTCCATGATTTGTGCAGTGGTGTGTGTATCAAAACCTTCCCAAGCACGTAGCATAAAAGCTTGTTGTTGACGAACGGGAAGTTGAGAAATAGCTTCCTGTATTTCTTCGGCAGTTACAGCTTGATCAAGAAAATCGAATGGGCTAGGGGTATTTTCATCAACAATATCATTCAGTTCAAGATCATCGTCATCTAGGCTAACTTTTTTAAAAAAAGAAAAAGGTTGCGCTCGACGGACTTCTTTCCTGCGCCAGTCTTGTAGCTTATGGTTCAAAATGGTGTAAAACAGGGGATACCATTCATCAGTCGGCTTTTCGGCATATGCTTTATGCAGGGAAATAAATGCTTCTTGCACCAAATCCATTGCAATGCCTTGTTGACCTTGAGTAGCACTTTCCATCATCACTAAAGCACGCCCTGTAACATCCTGCATGAAAATTTTCAGGCGCTGTTCAGCCGTACTCTTCAGAATACTCAAATTTTCCGCTTGAGACTGTTTTGGTGCTGAATCCATAGAGATGGAAAATCCTGTCATTGGACACCCACCATTATTCCTATTTTCATACATATATAACGTTAGGAATAATGGTTTGGTTGACAACAAATTTATTATTTTTCTAGTGTAGTCTATTTTTAAACATTAACAGGTGATGTTTAAAATAAAGTAACGAAACAACCGGCTTATAAACGTTGACGAACCATCTCAAAGAAACAAATCGAACCTGCAACGGCAACATTTAATGATTCTTGTCCACCAGGCTGTGGAATAGAAACAGCTTCGGCATGCTTAAGTGCATAATCAGAGACACCTTGACCTTCATTGCCCAGAATCCAGACACACTGTTTTCTTAAGTTCTTTGAGTAAAGGCTTTCAGACTGGTGCGAGCTGGTAACATAGACTGGTATGGTGAATTTTTCTAACAGATCTTCTAATACAATATTTTCATAGGTGTGTAGAGAAAAATGCGCACCCATACCTGCACGCAAAACGCGCGGTGACCAGATTGAGGCTGAACCTTTAGTGCATACAACTTGCTCAATACCGGCAGCGGCAGCGGAACGGAGCAAAGTTCCTACATTACCCGGATCCTGGATATTGTCTAGAATTAGAGTATCTTCCTTAAAATTCAAGGCTTGACTTGAACTAGGTAAATCAACAATTGCCAAACATGCCAAAGAAGTGCCTAGGGTACTTAAGTCGTTGTATAAAGCTTCACTCAGTACAAAAACATTACCGTCGTATAAGGATACGATTTTTTCTAAATCAGGATGACTATAGGCAGCTTCGGTGGTGAATATAGAATTAATGCTTCGACCCTGTTCTAACCAGGCAAGGCTTAAATGGGTACCTTCGAGTACCGTTTGACGATTCTTTTTACGGAATGAGCTTTGTTCAATCAATCCACGTAGGTGTTTGATTTTTGTATTGTCTTTTGATTCGAGAAAAAAAGCTGGCATAGGAGAATTATCCGTGGAAGTAAGCGACAGAACACTTACTTCCATTTTTAAATTAATGGTGGTAGTGAGTAACTAGGTCAACTTCGTTTTTAGATCCAATCACGACAGGAACCCGTTGATGTAATTCAGTCGGTTGAATTTCTAAGATACGAACACGGCCCGTGGTAGATGCACCACCCGCTTGTTCCATCAGCATACTCATCGGATTTGCTTCATACATCAAGCGAAGACGACCAGCTTTTTGAGGATCCTTCGTGTCGTATGGATATAAGAAAATACCGCTGCGGCAAAGAATACGGTGGATATCACCTACCATACACGCCACCCAGCGCATGTTGAAGTCTTTACCACGCACTGACGTTTTCCCATCTTGAAGTTCAGCAATATAGCGTTTTACCGGTTCTTCCCAATGACGTTGATTGGATGCATTGATGGCATATTCTTTGGTATCGGCAGCAACCTGAATATTTTCAGAAGTTAATAAAAATTCTTGAGTTTCAGGATCGAAAGTGAAGAATACAACACCTGCACCTACGGTAAGCGCCATCATAGTAGAAGGGCCATATAATACATAACCTGCGGCAGCTTGGTTTGTACCTGGCTGCATGAAATCCTCAGCTTTGGTCACGGCATTTTTAGCCGGTAAAATAGAAAAAATTGTGCCAACACACATATTAATGTCGATGTTGCTTGAACCATCAAGTGGATCGAACAAGACCAGAAACTCACCATTTTCTTGAGCTGGAGTGAAATCATCGAGTTCTTCAGAAGCCAAACCACCGACATGTGGATGAACTTTTAAAGCGTCGATCAAGTAATCATTCGAAATAACATCAAGTTTCTTTTGTTCTTCGCCTTGTACGTTTTCGTGTTGTGCGCTACCCAATACACCTGCCAAGGCTCCTTTTTGTAATAACTGATCAATGGCTTTACATGTATTACCAATTGTTTCAATTACTTGAGCAAGTTCAGGTGTTAAGTTCCCTGATTTTTGTTCTAGAAATTGGGAAAGGGTGAGGTATGACATGTCAGGAAAACTCCAATTAGAAAATGATAAAAAATTATCAAAAGAATATAGGCAGTCATTTTAGATGAGAACGCGGCAAAAGAACAATTAAACTCGACTATTTGTCGTGATTTTACTCTTGTAAGTTCTGTGGAAAATGCTATGTTGAGGAACAAAGGGTATTAAAAATCGTGATAGGAGCCCAGTTATGACAACGCAAAAGTTTGATGCGACTCCAACGCCAAATGAAGCTATGAATTTAGATGATATTTCTGCGGAAAAAGTGAAAGAAGCCTGGAAGGCTTATGAAGCAAAACCAGAATATAAAAAATTCAATAAGCATGATCTGATCGAATCCATGCAAAGCTCCACTGATGAAGTTGAAAATTCTGAACAAGCTTAAAATATAAAAAAGCGCTCAATCAAAAGATTAAGCGCTTTTCTTTATTCAAGCCATTATTTTAATAAGGGTGGAACAGCTTCGTAGTTCAGTTCTACGCGGCGGTTTTCTTTCCATGCATTTTCATCATGACCAGCATTAATGGGCATTTCTTTACCATAGCTTACGGCTTCTAATTGCGTAGCAGCAACGCCATTGGTAATCAGGAAGCTTTCTACTGCTTTCGCACGACGCTCACCCAAAGCTATGTTGTATTCACGTGTACCACGTTCATCGGTATGACCGGTTAAAGCCACTTTCGAATTTGCATTGGCCATAAGGAATTGTGCATGTGCTTGAAGGGTTTGATAGTCTTCATTAGAAAGATCGCTGCTGTCATAGTCAAAGTGAACTACACGTTTTGCCAAGAATGCTTTATTTGCTGCAGTCACACCTTTAGAAGAAGCACCTGCCATATTTTGTGCATTTAGGGCAGCATCTTCACTTAAGCCTTCAGTATTTACTGTACCTGCTTGAGATGGGTTTTGTCCTGCTTGAATTTCAGCTGCAGGTTTACGGCTGGCACAACCAGTCATCACTAACGCTGTTGCCAGAACTGGAAGGATTAATAGTTTAATTGCGTTCATCTTTATCTCCATGATCATCATTGCTTTAAATTAAATTCTTATTTCGGTGCCCAAGCAGGTTCTCGAACCTCACCTTGTTCACTGGGTAAATTTATGCGGAAACGCCCATCAAGCGACATGATGGACAACAATCCACGATTCCCTTCACGTGTTGCATAAACCACCATTTGTCCATTTGGCGAGAAACTTGGTGATTCATCCAGACTAGTTGGGGTCAGAATATTGGTAATGCCGGTATTGATATCTTGAATAGCCACTTTGTAATTGCTGCCACTTGGACGATGGACTAATGCAATTTTTTTACCATCTGCACTTAAACTACCGCGTGCATTAAATGCCCCACGGAAAGTTAGGCGCTTAGTTGAAGTATTGGCAAAATCATAAGTATAAATTTGTGGTGAACCGCCTCGGTCCGAGGTGAAAATAAATGATTTACCATCTGGGGCATACCGTGCTTCAGTATCAATTGCACTATCATTGGTCATACGCTGTAACTGGCGTGTTTCCAGATTCATTTGATAGATTTCAGGGTTGCCATGCAGAGATGCAGTAAACAGCATGCTTTTACCATCTGGCGAGAAGCTGGGTGCACCATTTAAACCACGGAAACTTGCCAGTTTTTCACGTTGACCTGTCCCCAAGTCTTGTACATAAATGGCAGGACGTTTGGTTTCAAATGAAACGTAGGCAATTTTTTTCGCGTCCGGTGTCCAGGCAGGGGACAAAATGGGATCACGAGAGGTGAGAATTGTTTTTGGCTGTTCACCATCCGTGTCGGCGATTTGCAGGGTATAACGTTGTTCAGGCGTAGAGGGGTTGCGCAGTACATAGGCAATGCGTCCGCTAAAGTCACCTGCAATACCCGTTAATGCCTGATAAATTGCATCACTGATGGTGTGTCCCGCTTGGCGAATACGTGAAGCAGGAACCGTCAGTAATTCATTTAATAAGTATTGCTGTTTTTCTACATCATAGAGCTGATAATGAACTTCATACGCGCCATTTTCTAATGTTTTTACTGTGCCTGTCACCACATACGGAACCCCTGCAGATTTCCATGCCTCTGCATTCGGGGTATTCATACTCGCTGTTGCAGGCAGATTTTTTGAAGCACTTGAAAATTTGCCTGAGCGATTTAAGTCATTTTCGACAATCGGATAAAGATTTTGATCATTATTGAACGGAATAATCGCAATTTTCGGGGCTTCTTCTGGTGCCTTAGCAATTTCTAAATGCAGTTGTGCATAAGACTGGGTCGCTAAAACAGGACTTAAAGCTGTCAAAATGGTTAGGCAAAGTAGATGTTTACGCGTCATTTTCATCATCCGCTACTTACTCTAAAAAATGTAAATTATTGTGAATTCGGTTGTGTCACATCATGGCATGATTTTGCTTTATTGAAACCACATCATGATAACTAAACTGTTATAAGACTGTGAAAAGTGAATAAAATATTAGCTATTTTTAACAATAGCCGAATACCTCAGTCAAAAAAAACCATCAATTAAATTTGATGTGGCCGTTTGTTTTATTTCGCAGTAAAGCTTGAAGTAAAGGTTCTTGCTTCACGTCGTGCATCTGGATCGGAAGGCATAGGATAAGGCGCTGCTGCACGAACTGCAGCTTCTACACTTGCTTTCATGTCCGGATCACTTGAATTGACGATGACCGATTGAACTGCACCACTATCACTTAAAGTCACACGGGCAGTGGCTTTTTGACCGGATGAGCCGCTCGGAATATCCCAAGCACGTTTAACTTTATTTTCAAAGTCACGTTTTGCAGTTGAGGCAATTTTCTTTGCTTCAGCTTTTTTAGTTGCCGCTTCTTCAGCAGCTTGTTTGGCTGCTGATGCTTTGGCCTCTTCAGCTGCACGTTCACGGGCTTCAGCATCGGCTTTAGCTTTATTGGCAGCATCGGCTTTCGCTTTTTCTGCCGCATCAGCTTTGGCTTTATTGGTTGCATCAGCTTTGGCTTTATTGGCAGCATCAGATTTAGCTTTATTTGCTGCGTCAGCTTTGGCTTTTTCAGCCGCATCAGATTTAGCTTTATTGGCTGCATCGGCTTTAGCTTTATTGGCTGCATCAGCTTTGGCTTTATTTGCAGCATCAGATTTGGCTTTATTCGCTGCATCGGCTTTGGCTTTATTTGCTGCGTCAGCTTTGGCTGTATCGGCTTTGGCTTTATTTGCTGCGTCAGCTTTGGATTTTTCAGCTGCATCAGCTTTGGCTTTATTTGCTGCGTCAGCTTTGGATTTTTCAGCTGCATCAGCTTTGGCTTTATTGGCTGCATCGGCTTTGGCTTTTTCGGCCACGTCTGCCTTAGCTTTGTTCAAAGCATCAGCCTTAGCTTTCGCCGCCGTATCTGCTTTGGCTTTTTCAGCAGCATCAGCTTTAGCTTTTTCAGCGTTATCTGCTTTTGCCTTAGCTTGAGCATCAGCTTGGGCCTTTAGTTTACTGGCTTCATTTGCTTTTGCCTGTTCGGAAGCTTGTTGTTCAGCTTTTTTCAGAGCTTCTGCCGCAGCTTTTGCTTGCTGAGCAGCTTTATTGGCATCAGGCTTTGCTGGTGCTGGTGCTGGTGCTGGTGCTGGTGCTGGTGCTGGAGTAGGCTGCGCAACTGGAATTACTGGAGCAGGTTCAGCACTCGGTTTTGCTATTTGTTGAACTTGTTCTGCAACTTTTTCATGCGCTGTTTCAGCCGAGTCTGTCTGTTCTAAAGGCACAGGCTCGGGTGGGAGTAAGTCTTCAGGCTTGACCAAAACCATTTTAATTTGTTTAGGCTGCTCGACAGGTTTACTCATACCTAAAAAAAGTAAGCCAGTGATTGCCACAGCATGGATCCCGAGGGTAAATCCAAGTGCAATTGTTTTTTCTTTGGATTGTGGCTTTTTCAAATCTTTCATACTTTATTCTAGAGGCTTAGTTAGTAGACTAACTTGTGTTAAACCCGCATCTTGAAGACCTGACATTAAAGCCATGATGTCTCCATAAGGACGTGTGGTAGCACCATTAATGACAACATTCATTTCCTTGTTATCATCTTTGGCTTGAGTTTGTGCCTCAATTAAAACACTGGTCAATTGAGCCAGATCAACAGGTCCAGTTTTTTGACCTTTATACTCCAGATAATACAAACCGTCTTTATCCAGCGTCACGATTGTCGGTGCATCTTTAGATTCAATCGGATTGCCATTGGCTTGAGGTAAATCGACTTTAATCCCACTGGTGATCATAGGGGCGGTGACCATAAAAATCACCAAAAGCACCAGCATGACATCAATATAAGGGACGACATTCATCTCACTTTTTAGTGGTTTTTTAACCCGCTCAAAGCGTCCAGAACGCTGAATTGCCATTAGTCATTTTCCTGTGCAGAACTCACAGTTTGACGTTGCAATAGCGCCACCATTTCTTCAGCAAATAATGCACGATCTGAATAGACCGTTTCACCTTTTGCCGTGTAATGGTTAAATGCCAATACCGCAGGAATTGCTGCAAAAAGACCAATCGCGGTTGCAATCAGAGCTTCGGCAATACCCGGAGCTACGGTTGCTAAAGTGACTTGATCTACATCTGCCAGACCAATAAAGGCATTCATAATGCCCCAAACTGTACCGAATAGACCCACATAAGGGGCCACAGAACCAATGCTGGCAAGTGCACCTAAACCTTGTTCAAGCAAACCTTGGTCACGACTTAGACCGACACGTAAAATACGTTCAGTACCTTCAATCGTTTGCGTATTTGGCGCTTGAAATTTTTGGAGTTTAAAAAACTCGCCTATACCGTGATAGAAAATATCTTCCAGACCGGTACGTTTGGAATTCAGCTGGGCATTGTTGTATAGCGTATTGAGTTCAGCGCCAGACCAGAAGATTTTTTGAAAATGTTCATCATCTGCCTGGGCTTTTTTATAACTCATATGTAACTTGGCAATCAGATACCAACTGTATAAAGATGCAAGCAGTAGCACGAGCATTACCAGTTGAACGATGGGACTTGCTTGTAAAATAAGATCTGATATGTGTAAAGATGATTCTAGTTCTGTTGCCATAGTTACATGTGCCAATAAATTTTTTAGTCTTGTTCTAACTCTTTAAGAATTAGTTCACGAATTTCGTCTGGAAGTCTACGAGGTTTCATTTCGGCACTTATACATGCCAACTCGACCTCGCCAGATGCAAGCATGATTTCACCACGATAAATATTTTGTTGCAATACAAATGATGTCGCTTTACACGAAACTACACTTGCAGTCACAGTAATTAAATCATCCATCAGGATTGGGCGTGAATATTTCACGTTAATTTTATGCACCACAAAGTTGTAATCTTTTTGGTGCCAATAATGGTCCACACCCGATGCACGGAGCCATTCGGTACGAGTACGTTCCATAAAACGAATATGATTCGCGTGATAGACAATGCCACCTGCATCAGTGTCTTCAATATATACACGAATATTGAATTCGAATTTATTCGCCATGATTGTGTCCCATTTTTCAATTCGGTTTTATGGTCTTAACTGTACTTTTAGTAGCTTAAAAAATCTGTGAAAATGATGTTTTTTTCGCTAAGAGTCAAGCTGTGTAAAGCGTTGCAGTTTAGCAGCTTGAGTTTTTAGTCCAATGGCACAAGGTTTCAAATGAAATCTATTCTGTATTAAATTAGCAAAACCATTAGATATAAAAAGTGAGCAAAAAATGCTCACTTTTTAAGAAAATATAGTTTATTTTTTTGCAGCTTGCATCTTTTTCCAGTCTGCCTGTACCTGTTCGGCAACTTTTGGATAATCCAGGATGAAGCGCACATGACTTTCAACCCCAGTTTTTAAGGTTGCATCATCAACAATAAACATTGGGTTATGGTTTGGTGCAGCGGTTGCCATATCTTGATTTGGCGGTGTAGCACCAACAAATACGAATAGTGACGGCATTATTTGACCATAGTATGCAAAGTCTTCACTTGCACTGGCATTGTTGTCGAGTAACTGTAATTTGGCTTCGCCATTTACTTTTGCAAGGGTGGGTTGCATCAATTCGGTAATCACTTTGCCATTTGAAGTCACAGGTGCATAAGATGAAATATCTACTTTCGCAGTAACATCATTGGCAAGTGCATTGTGTTCAATCATTATGGGTAAGTCTTTTAAAATGCTTTGGCGAATTTTTTCACTGTTCGAGCGAATAGTACCGACCATATTCACTTTGTCAGGAATCACGTTGCCTGCTGTACCGCCGTGAATACTACCAATACTGACTACACCCATACCTTGAGTCAAGTCGGCACGACGACTGATTAAACTTTGTAAATTGTTTACGATTTGAGATGATGCATAAATCGGATCACGTCCTAGCCATGGCATAGAACCATGTGCTTGTTGACCTTGAACTTCAATATTTAATAAATCAGCACTGTTTAAAATCGCACCATCTTTATATAAAATGTTGCCGCTTGGCATACCTGACATCACGTGCATACCGAAAATGACTTCCGGTTTAGGATTATTCAAGGCACCATCAGAAATCATTTTACGTGCGCCAACTAACTGACCATCTTTAAAGTTATCAATATCTGCACCACCTTCTTCAGCAGGTTGAAAAACGAAAACCACTGTCCCTGCAATTTTATCTTTGTTGGCAGCTAAAGTTTTTGCTGCACCGAGTAACATCGCGGTATGGGCATCGTGTCCACAGGCATGCATAACCGGTGTTTCTTGACCTTGATAGACACCTTTAGCTTTACTTGCAAAAGAGAGTCCTGTTTTTTCTTCAACAGGCAATGCATCCATATCGGCGCGTAATGCCATGACTGGACCCGGTTTGCCACCTTTTAAAATACCAATAACACCTGTTTTGGCATAACCTGTTTTTACTTCGATGCCATAAGATTTAAGCTCTTTTTGAACCAAGGCCGAAGTTTTAAATTCCATGTTACCCAGTTCAGGGTTCTGATGAATATATTGGCGCAGTTTAATCGTATGAGTTTCTACATTTTTCACGGAGTCATCAACCCAATCTGCAAGGCTTAATTGGCTACAGAACAGGAGCGGAAGGCAAAGCGAGATCTGCTTATACTTGTTCATATCTTCTGAAACTCCTTAAGAGCGTGAAATGATAGAAAGATTTTTGAATATTGCATGTGAGCGCAGGCTAAGCAAAACCTTTAAAGTATGGTTTTTATATCTTTAAGGTATATTATGGTTTAGTGATTGGAATATAAGGTTTTTATTTACAATTTCACTTTGTAAAATTCTGTATTTTAATTTGGAATCAGCTTCTATAACTTGTGATTGTAACTGTTAATTTTCGGGTCTGTGGCCCACAGACTTAATTCGCTTCAATTTATTATTTGTTCATTACTGCATTGATCAGCCTTATAGTTTTAAATGAGTCGCTTTTTGAAATATATAATTATTTTCGCCTTGGGGGTTCACTGTGGAATTATTGGCTGAAACCAGATAAAGGTATTTCCGATGCCGCTGATTATCAAACCATAGATGGAGTGCAGCAGTTCAATGGTTACAGCATGACGAATTTGCAGCCTTATACGGGCGAGTTTCGGGTTTTATCAAGAGAAAATTATAATTTTGGGCGTGAATCCGAGATTAGTCCTGTCGATTTTGCCTTGGGGTGGGGAAGCATGGCAAATCCTGCTGTTTATAAACAATTGTCTATCCGGCAAAGCAACCGTTGGTACTATTGGCGTTATGAAAATTCGCCACCCATTCCGGTTAATGAAATTTCAACGCACAGTGCCAATACGCATTTGATTCCCGCAACCAAAGCAATTGCTACACAACTGTCTAAAATTGATCAAGACAATTTGATTTATTTAAAAGGGCAGTTGGTGGAAGTCAAAGCACAAGATGGATGGACATGGCGTAGTTCTTTAAGCCGTGAAGATACAGGTGCTGGTACGTGTGAGTTGATGTTGGTAGAAGAGGTACGTGTTATCTCTAATTTATAAGTATCTAATTGATTAAAATAAAAATAAAAAACCTTTAAGATATCCTCGATTAGATATTTAAAAAATAAGTTGGGAAAGATGGCAGAACAAGAAGACAAACAAGCGTTAATGATTCAGCTTCCGTGGACAGTACCGCAACAGCCAAATGTACAAACGATTGTTTTACAACAACCTGCTAAAACACATATGGAGCTAAATGCATCTACAGATAAAACCGCCATTTCCTCTTTTGCACTATCTGTGATTATTGCCCTCATTCTTGGCAGTTTTGCAACATGGTTAGCCTATTGGTATGGACGGAGAAGTTTTGATTTAACGAGACAGTCTTTTGAGGCTGTTATTAAGCAAATTGAAAGCTCAGAGCAGTCAGCATTGAATTTGAATGCTAAATTATTTGAACAACAATTAATATTACAAAATCAAAAAGATAAATCTGAACGTGAAAAAAATACTATGGATAGATTTAGAAATGCGGCTTTAAATTTTATTATGCATGCTGAAACTTTTGCATCATATATTACTTTTTTACATTCAAGTCATCAGGATTTTAAGTTTGAAGAAAAGATAGAAGTGGGTTCTTATGAGCATAAAATATTTTTAAGTATTCTAGAAAAAATTGATCTTTTATTTGAAAGTCGATCCAATTTATTATTTTCTACTTTAGAAATGGAAATAAGTACCTATGACCAAGTGGATAAGAGTATTGCTGAAATTATAAACCAAACAATATTTGTTCGAAATAACTTGATTCGAGAAAGAGATACTATTATGGCAGAAGTAAAAAAATATAAGTTTGTTATCGATAAGACTAAATTAATTTTGAAAAAAATATTAGACAAAGAAGCAGCCTAAGCTGCTTTTTTAAATCATTTATCTTTCGGTTCTGGGGGTGTCATCCCAAACTGCAAATACGCCATATTGGTGGCAATACGTCCACGCGCAGTACGCATCGCATAACCTTGCTGAATCAAATACGGTTCAATTACATCTTCCAATGTTCCTGAGTCTTCCGCCATGGCAGCAGCTAAAGCTTCTACACCGGCAGGACCGCCATCAAAACGCTCTAACAACATGCTTAAATAACGACGGTCTAATGTGTCCAAACCATCTTTATCGACTTTCAACATATCCAGTGCACGTTGTGCCATATCCTGATTGACTTCACCGTTGCCTTTGACTTGAGCATAGTCACGCACGCGACGCAGTAAACGGTTGGCAATACGCGGTGTACCACGTGCACGACGGGCAATTTCTATGGCACCATCGCCAGTCATGGGAACGTCCATTAAAGATGCTGAACGTTTCACGATATGGGTTAAATCTTCAACCGAATAAAACTCTAAACGCTGCACAATACCAAAGCGGTCACGCAGCGGAGAGGTGAGCAAGCCGGCACGTGTTGTTGCTGCAACCAAAGTAAAGGGTGGTAAATCCAGTTTAATTGAACGTGCACCTGGTCCTTCACCAATCATGATATCGAGTTGGTAATCTTCCATTGCAGGATACAAAATTTCTTCAATTACTGGAGATAGACGATGGATTTCATCAATAAATAAAACGTCACCTTCTTCCAGATTGGTCAGCATGGCTGCCAAATCGCCGGCACGTTCCAGTACAGGACCGGAAGTCGATTTTAAGTTACCACCCATTTCCCGCGCAATAATATTGGCAAGCGTGGTTTTGCCCAAACCTGGTGGGCCAAAAATCAAGGTATGGTCAAGTGCCTCACCACGGCCACGTGCTGCACCAATAAAGATTTCCATTTGCTCACGTACCACTGGTTGACCAACATAGTCTTCCAGAGAAGTGGGGCGAATGGCACGATCAAAATGATCTTCAGGTTTTTCAGAACCACTGATTAAACGGTCTTGCATCTTTATTGAATCTATCCCTATATGGTTGCTTTGAGGTGGGTAAATTCACAACCTCAAAAAATCTCTATGACTCGTTTTACCTTTGCATAAGCAATATTTACTTTTGACCGGGTAAAAGTAACAAAAACCTTGGTAGAAATATGGCATGTTCATATGCCATATTTCTGCGGCAGCATTCATATTGCCTTTTATTGCATCTATAGCTTTAAATAATGATTTATTTATTCATCGATTTAAGCGCAGCACGGATAATATCACCGGCTTCGGTATAATCACCTTTTACTGCATTAATCAGTTTTTGAGCTTCAGCTGGTTTATAGCCCAGTGATTGCAACGCTGCTTCTGCTTCAGCAACCGCCGAATTACCCATAAACTGAATTTGTGGCGCTGTTGAATTGGTCGGCACATTACCAGAAGACATGGCTTTAAAGCGGTCACGAAGTTCAATCATCAAACGTTCAGCAGTTTTTTTACCCACACCCGGAACTTTAACCAGTGTGTTTAGGTCTTCATTTTCAACGGTATGAATGAGCAGTTCGATACTTAAAGTGGATAAAATACCCAACGCCATTTTAGGACCAACGCCGTTTACTTTAAGTAAAGTACGGAAAATGGTTTTCTCTTGTGCATCTAAAAAACCGTAAAGTAACTGTGCATCTTCACGAACGGTTAAATGCGTCCACAAAGTCACTTTTTGCCCTTTTTGTAATTGGCAAAATGTAGAAAGCGGTGTATCCACTTCATAGCCCACGCCATTTACATTGAGTAAAACTGTGGGTGCTTCTAAAGCAAATACTTCACCAATGAGACATCCAATCATTTTAATTTTTCACTTATCTATCGTTGGTTGCATAGTAGTGAGCATTTGCACGAAAGGCAAAATGCGCACGCATGTTTTTTAAATTGAACAAAGCTTTTGATCCAAATTTATTCAAAGTCTTTAGATCAGACCGGCTTTATTACCTTGCAATTCTTGCGACAGGTTGTAGGCCTGATGGTCTGAAAATTTAGAAATAATGTCCAAGACCTGCATAATATTTTCATAATGATTGCTCTGGAAATTCACACCGGCACGTTGCAGCATAGACATTAGACGCTGTTCCTTAAAACTTAAAGTTTTATCTGGGGTGGTCAGAGGAATAAAGGCATCCAGAATATTTTGCAGACTTTGATGCGCGATAATTTCCAGACCGGCTTTTTGCGGATGTTCAAAAATTTTGTCACGCGCCAAGTTCTTCGCTCGATCAATGCCACGTTCAATATCTTCAGAACAATATTGCAATAAACTGCCCTTGAGTTGCCCAGACAAAATTTCATAGTGATGTTTGGCAAATGCTGTGGTGACTTCATCCACCAGACGCTTCATCACACGGCCACGTAAAGCGGCAATTTTTTGCTGCCATGTGGTGGTGGGTATAGACAGTTCTTGCGGTGTTCCATAGTCCGCAATCAGGTCGAGGAAAATCGGTTCCACTTCTTCATAAGACAGCATGTTTAAAATAATGCCATCTTCAAGGTCAATCAGCGCATAGCAAATATCATCTGCCGCTTCTAATAAATAGGTCAGTGGATGACGGCAATAGTGATATTCACCCAGCTGAATTAAACCGAGCTGTTCGGCAATTTGCTTCAAAATCTCTTTTTCGGATTGATAACACCCAAACTTTGCCCGTTGACTAGCAGGGCGGTCACCTTGTGATGCAATGGTTTTGGATAGCCATGGGTACTTTAAGTAAGCCCCCAAGGTTGCGTAAGTTAGACGCATACCACCATCATTGGGATGATAGTCAATTTTGGTCAGTAAGCGTAAACCTTGGGCATTACCTTCAAACTGGCGTACATCAGCTTGTTCTTCAGGCGAGAGCTTTGCTAAAAAATTGCCATGTGAAGCATCATCAAACCATTCGCGAATGGCATATTCACCGGCATGTCCAAAAGGCGGATTACCAATATCATGTGCGAGGCAAGCTGCCTGAATAATCGCACCGACATCGGCAGGGGAAATCCACACTGGCAGTTGATCTTTGATTTTTTCAGCCGCCAGCATGCCGAGTGAACGACCAATACAGGAGACTTCTAAAGAATGGGTTAAACGGGTATGAATACCGTCATGCTGTGTCAGCGGATGAACTTGGGTTTTTCGGTTCAATTGTCGAAAACTTTGCGAGAAAATAATCCGGTCATAATCTTTATGGAATGGGCTACGGGCCTGTTCTGTACTTTGCTTTTTGCTACCAATACGAACTGTTGAAAGTAGTTCTAACCAACGCATTTGTTCCATTTATCATTATTCAGTGATGACCTGAAATCATCATGCCAAAAAAAAGCCAAACAGACTAGAGTTGTGCGACATGATTTGTCTTTTGAATAGAGCATATAAACAGACAGAGGATACTTCGTGTTTGCTGAATGTTTTTAAATCGCATTGATCGTGTGGGTTCAAAGTCTGAAATGTTACGAGCTTAGACCTCGATTATTCTATTTAATGAACAAATAAAAGGTGATGCGCTTGAGTTTTCGCCGTGTTATCTCAGTGCTGGTGACAGCCTTAATCAGGTTGATCCGCAATCAGTTAAAATTGTAGCAGAGGCGGTGGTTCATCTGCTGAAAACCCTTGATAGACAATCACTCTACGAATTATAAATCACATTTAGAAACAAGATACTAAAGAATCCGATAGTGACAGAATTCAAAATTTTTATCTGAAAATTAAACTATTCTTCACTGTTGTTGCATGAATTGATGGCACATTCGTGAATTTCTATCTAGCTGATTTGGTCAATACGAAGTAGAATATGCGCTCTCTCTAAGTCACATTGGCGGTATGGTCCCAAAGACCTGCCCGTGGAGCCAAAATCAGCATGTTTATCGTGGCCGGTGCACCAGCACACTCTTCTTTTAAGAAAACTCAACTCTTAAACCGTTTAGCGTCAATGAGTTCTGTTCAATCAATTGAAAGTCAATGGATTTATCTGTTTGATCAAACGCTCAACGAGCAGCAGCATCAATCTGCATTACAACTATTAAATGACGGTGCGTCTTTTGAAGTTCGTCAGGCGGCAAGTGATGAAATTCAAGTTCTTGTAACACCGCGTTTAGGGACAATCTCTCCGTGGTCTTCTAAAGCGACTGATATTTTTGCCAATTGTAATACCCCCATACACCGCCTTGAACGCGGTGTTTTGTTTACTTTAAAGGGTATTTCTGAAATATCGAATGAAGTGAAACTGGCATTGCATGACCGCATGACTGAAAGCGTTTTCAATCAAATTGATGATGCAATTGCTTTATTTAGCGAGACTGAACCAAAACCTTTAAATTCAATTGATATTTTAGGTCAAGGCAAAGAAGCACTGGTTAAAGCCAACTCTGAATTTGGTTTTGCGTTGTCTGATGAAGAAATTGATTACTTAACCGAAGCATTTATCAAGATGGGCCGTAACCCACACGACATCGAGCTGATGATGTTTGCACAAGCAAACTCTGAGCATTGCCGTCATAAAATCTTCGGTTCAGAATGGACGATTGATGGTGAGAAACAACCATTGTCATTGTTCCAGATGATTAAAAATACCTATAAAGAATCTCCTGCAGATGTATTGTCAGCCTATAAAGACAATGCTTCTGTAATTGTGGGTTATGACACACAACGTTTCTATCCAAAACCGGATGAAAACGGTCACCACGTTTATAAATACAAGAGCCAGGCCGCTCATATCCTGATGAAAGTGGAAACCCATAACCATCCAACCGCGATTGCACCATTTGCCGGTGCTGCGACGGGTTCAGGCGGTGAAATTCGTGACGAAGGCGCAACAGGTCGTGGCGGTAAACCAAAAGCAGGTTTAACCGGTTTTACCGTGTCTAACCTGAATATTCCTGGTTTTGAACAACCTTGGGAAGAAAACTACGGCAAACCATCGCGAATGGCGTCTCCACTCCAGATCATGATCGATGGTCCTTTAGGTGGTGCTGCGTTTAATAATGAATTTGGTCGTCCAGCCTTAAACGGTTACTTCCGTACTTTTGAACAAAACGTCAATGGTGATGTAAAAGGTTTCCACAAACCCATTATGATTGCCGGCGGTTACGGTAATATCCGTCCTGACCATGTTGAAAAAGATCCAATCCAGCCGGGCGATTTACTTATCGTTCTTGGTGGTCCTGCAATGCTGATTGGTTTGGGTGGTGGTGCAGCATCTTCGGTCGACAGCGGTAAACTCGGTGAAAACCTGGATTTCGCATCTGTACAACGTGAAAATCCAGAAATGGAACGCCGTTGCCAAGAAGTGATTGATACTTGCTGGCGTATGGAAGATTACAACCCAATCGTATCTGTACATGATGTTGGTGCGGGCGGTGTATCTAATGCGATGCCTGAGCTGGTGAACGATCACGAATTGGGTGCGGTACTAGATCTTCGTAAGATTCCATCATTAGAGCCGGGCATGTCTCCAATGGAGATCTGGTCAAACGAAGCGCAAGAACGTTATGTGTTAGCAATTCGTCCATCTTCATTAGAATTGTTTGAATCAATCTGTGCGCGCGAACGCTGTCCGTTTGCTGTACTCGGTGAAGCGACAGAAGCGCGTCACTTAACCGTTGAAGATCCATTGTTTGAAAACAAAGCTGTGGATATGCCAATGCAAGTGATGCTTGGCGGTACACCGCGTATGAGCCGTTCTTTTGAGACCATTGAACGTCAAGGCGATGACTTCACAGCAGAAACAGTGACTGATTTAAAAGATGCGATTTACCGCGTTCTTAAAAATCCAACCGTTGCATCTAAATCATTCTTGATTACCATTGGCGACCGCTCAATTACCGGTATGGTTGCACGTGACCAAATGGTAGGCCCTTGGCAAGTTCCTGTGGCGGATGCTGCAGTGACCACCACCAGTCTTGTAGGTTACACAGGCGAAGCAATGGCGATGGGTGAACGTCCTCCTGTTGCATTGCTTAATCCTGCTGCGTCTGCACGTTTGGCTGTGGCTGAATCCATTTCAAATATCATGTGTGCCAACATCGAACAGATCAGCGACATTAAATTGTCTGCGAACTGGATGGCGGCTGCCGGTCAACAAGGTGAAGACCAGGCGCTATTCGAAGGTGTGAAAGCTATTGGTATGGAAATGTGTCCAGCCCTTGGTATCGCGATCCCAGTGGGTAAAGACTCATTGTCTATGCGTACCACATGGAACGATGAAGGTGAAGACAAAGCAGTGACTTCACCAATGACCGGCGTGATTACCGCATTTGCACCAGTCGGTGATGTGCGTAAAACATTAACTCCTGAATTGAAAAATGTAGATTCAGTACTGGTGCGCATTGACTTGTCTAAAGGTCAGTTCCGTTTGGGCGGTTCGATCTTGGCGCAAGTGTATAAAGCCATTGGTTCTGTAACCCCGGATGTCGACAGCTTCGATGACTTCAAAGCATTCTTTGCCTTGGTTCAAGACTGGAACAATCGTGGTTTAGTGAAGGCTTACCATGACATCGGTGATGGTGGTTTGCTCGCGACAGTTGCAGAAATGATGTTTGCTTCACGTTTGGGTGTAGCACTTGAAGATCAAACGACTGAAGCTTTATTTGCTGAAGAAATTGGTGCTGTACTTCAAATCTCGACAAGCGATTGGGAAGCACTTCAAGCTGAAGTTGCCGAATCAGCATTGAAAGATGCAATTAGCGTCGTGGGTCGTGTAAACAATACTGATCAATTGTCTATCAATGGTCTGGTACTTGAACGTAGCGACTTACAAGTGGCTTGGACTGAAGTGTCGTATCAGATTCAGCGCCTACGTGACAACGTGGCAACTGCGGATTCTGAGTTTGCTTTAATCACCGACAAGAATCATAAAGGTATCATTGCACAGCCGACATTCGACTTGAATGAGCCTGTGGAAGCGCCGTTTATCAATTCGCGTCGTCCAAACATGGTAATTTTACGTGAACAAGGCGTAAACGGTCATATTGAAATGGCTGCGGCATTTGACAAGGTTGGCTTCAACACTGTCGATGTTCACATGAGTGATCTTATCGCGGGTCGTATTGATCTGGATGACTTTGAAGGTTTAGTGACTTGTGGCGGTTTCTCTTACGGTGACGTCATGGGCGCAGGTGGTGGTTGGGCTAAATCGGTTCTGTTCAACCCTAAACTTCGTGACCAATTTGAGAAATTCTTTAATCGTCAAGAAACCTTTTCTCTAGGGATCTGTAACGGCTGTCAAATGTTGTCTCAATTGGCTCCATTGATTCCGGGTGCTGATGCTTGGCCACGTTTCCACCGCAATACTTCTGAGATGTTTGAAGCGCGTGCTGTGAACGTACGTGTTGAAAAGTCTCACTCGATCTTGTTAGACGGTATGGAAGGTTCGATTTTACCAATCGCGGTTGCGCATGGTGAAGGTCGTGTGGTTGCAAGTAGTGACAAGATTGCTGCGTTAAATGCAGGCAATCAAGTCAGCTTACGTTATGTAGACAGCTTGGGTAATGCGACTCAGCAATATCCATTGAACCCGAACGGTTCACCGGAAGCGATTACAGGTGTGACCTCGAAAGATGGCCGTGCAACGATTATGATGCCGCACCCTGAACGTAACTTCCGTGCAGTTCAACATTCTTGGAAACCTGAAGAATGGACTGAAGATGGGGCATGGTTACGCATGTTCCGCAATGCGCGTAAGTTCATTGGTTAATCTTCCCTGAGATGCTGAAAAGCCACCTTCGGGTGGCTTTTTTATTTTATACATATTTTTAATTTAATTTTTATTTCTCCCGCTGGACTTAGTTTGGATTTTGCTTTTATTTTGGAGTGAAAATAATTTGTGTGTTTTATGCACAATCACGATGTGGTATAGATGAAAGATGATTCACTAAATATAAGTTCAGGATTGAATCTCGAAGTGAGGTGACACAATGCCAAAAACTGTGACATATACAACGCTTGATAAAGCGACTTTACGTAAGAAAGGCTGGATGTTTTTTATGGCAGTCATTGGGCTGCAAATGTTGTTCTTGATCGGCAGCTATTTGCTTCAAAGTTCTTGATTTTCAGGTTGAGAAAGCCACCGAGAGGTGGTTTTTTTGTGATGGCTATTTTAATAAAGTCATAGCTTCGCTGATTGTGCAAAGTTTTAATGAATAACGCGTAAGCAATGTTTTACTTTTGAAAGGTCAAAAGTAACAAAACCCTTTTATTTGGCACAAGATACATCCTTGTATCTCTGCCAAATGTGCGACATCCATGTCGCTAGTCATGTGATTTTATGGTTGATAATAAAAATAGAGTTTTTCTTTTGTTATTATGGGTCTATTAAAAAATAGATGAGATAGAACTTGAAGACTAAAAAGCACAAGTCAAAGAATAATATTGTTTTTGGAGCTGTTGTTGGATTAGCGGGGATTGCTTGTGGTTTGTGGCTTCTAATCTCTTTGGAGAAATTATCAGGAACTGAGTTTGTAGCTTTTAGTCTTGGATTTGCTGTAGTTGGATTGATTATAGCCTTTGCAGCTGAGGTACAAGAATTTTCGATTGCAGGAAATGGTGTCAAATTAAAAGAATTAAGATCAGAAGCTGAAAGGACTATTGAAGACTTAAAGCGAGCTAGAACAGAAGTGTTTAGGTTCATGGTTCAAAAAAGTATTGAATTTTCTGGTGTATTGGGAAGTGGTTCTAAAGTAGATGAAAGGGTAGAACAATTTATTAAATTATTTGAACAAATTGAAAAATTTGACTGTATTAAAGAGCTTCAAATTGATATTTCTAAAGCACTAAATATATTGATGGTTGGGCAATTTAATAACTTAGCATTTATCCATAATAATACTAAAAGTGTTGGAGATATTTTTGGAAGTAAAGAAAAGCCTGATCTTTTATATATTGAGTTAAAAGATGAGATGATTAATCAAATCATAGAAAGAATACAACCTAAACAAGAATTTGAATATGTAAAAGAGGATGTAATTGAAGGAATTAAAGCATATGCAAAGTTATATGCTATAAAAGTAAAACTTGATAAATTAGAAAAGGAATTATGAATCGTTCATAAACTTATCCTTTTTTGACAATATTAAATTAATAAAAAACGGCCTCACAGGCCGTTTTCTATTGCTGAAATTTTTATGGTGCTAACGGTTCCTGCTGCTTTGAATCAGGCATAGGCGCGGATTCTTCCTCATCATTATAAGGATTTTCCAGTTCCAGGGTCTGATCCAATTCTGAATCAAAAACATCGGTCAGCATACTGTCATAACGTTTTGCATTATAGCTAAGTAGACGAGAGGCTTCCTGTTGAGTGATAAAACCTGTCTCTACCGCATCACTAATACGTTCATCAAAAGTTAAACCTTTAAACTGTCCTTTGGATTCGGCTTTTTTGAACTTGTCCCAAAGCGGTTCCAGCTCAAGTAGCATGTTAAAAGTCGATTCCATACGACCAGTCACATCATCCGTATCGGTATTATAGAATACATGCTTTTTCAATTCATCACGGAAGGCATTGTCTTGCATAATGATCTCGCCAGCCTGTTGTTTCAAAGCGTCGGTTGGTTTGTGAATAGGACGACCGAGCGGGAAACAAATGAATTTGACTAAGCCAGCCGCAATGCCGACAGGGAAGTTAGCAAACAAACCATAAAAAGCTTCTTGTGTATTAAACAGTGATTTTTCTAACGCCAGTTTTGCATGAACTTGTTCGGCTTCGGTCTTTTTGCCATGTTCATAATATTTGAGAATCGCGGTGCTGATAAACAGGTTGGCATGAATATCTGCCAAGCGTCCTGAAAGCATTTCCTTACGTTTAATATCACCTGCAAGTAAACCCAAGCACATATCGGCAGTCAGGGAAAAATTAGCACTTAAACGGTTAATTATTTTAAAATAGGGAAGGGTAAAATCATCGGCACTATTTGGTGCATCGGATGAACCGCCCATATAGCCATAAGCAAATGCTCGGGCAGTGCGGTTAAAGGTATAGCCTAAATGTTTAAACAGCATTTCGTTAAAGGTATTCAGGGCGGTGGTTTTATCTTCCGCTTGCAGCAGTTGTAATTCTTCAAACAGATAAGGATGACAACGCATTGAACCCTGACCAAAAATCATTAATGAACGACTGAGGATATTGGCGCCTTCAACGGTAATCGAGACGGGAATAGCCTGATAGTACAAGGCTAGGAAGTTACGCGGGCCCATTTGCACCGCACGACCGCCCACCACATCCATGCCATGATTAACCACGCGGCGCATGGTTTCAGTGGCATAGTATTTGGCCATTGCCGTCATGACTGCAGGTTTGCCACCTTGATTCAAACCACAAGTGACTAAATATCGGAAAGCTTCCAGCATGTAAGTATCACTGGCAATATCACTAGTAGCTTCCTGCACACCTTCAAATTTACCTACGGAAATTTTGAATTGCTGACGAATTTTGGCAAAAGCTCCCACGGTTAAATACGTCACTTCACTGGCTGCAGTGGATAGGGCCGGCAGGGAAATACCACGACCGACTGCCAGACATTCCATCAACATCCGCCAGCCTTTGCCAATATTTTTCGAACCGCCAATAATCCAGTCAAGTGGAATGAAGACATCTTGACCATCAACCGTCCCGTTCATAAATGGAGATCCCGGATTATGTCGTGCACCGATTTTGATGCCATGATGTTTGGCAGGAATCAGGGCACAGGTAATGCCATATTCAGTTTTGTTCTTATCACCTAATAGCCCATCCGGATCATACAGTTTAAATGCCAAACCGATAACGGTTGCAATAGGTGCCAGCGTAATCCAGCGTTTGGAGAAATTCATGCGTAAGCCAAGCACCTGCTGACCTTCAAACTCGCCATAACACACCACACCGGTATCCGGAATGGCACCTGCATCCGAACCGGCTTCCGGACTGGTTAAGCCAAAACAGGGAATCTCTTCACCACTGGCCAAACCGGGTAAGTAGCGGTTTTTTTGTTCTTCGGTTCCGTAATGAAGCAGTAGCTCACCCGGTCCCAAAGAATTGGGTACCATACAACTCACGGCAGCCGTTAATGAACGAGAAGCAATCTTGCTCATAATGCGACTTTGGGCAAATGAACTAAATGCACGTCCGCCATATTCCTTGGGAATAATCAGCCCTAAAAAGCCATTATTTCGAATATAGCTCCAGGCTTCAGGAGGCAAATCTTTAAAGTGATGATGGATATCCCAGTCATTCAGCATTAAGCATAATTGTTCGACTTCATTATCTAAAAAAGACTGTTCTTCTGCCGAAAGTGTAGGATAAGGATAGCTCTCAAATTTCGACCAGTCCGGTGCTCCCATAAACAGGTCTTTTTCCCACCAGCTGGTACCGGCATCTAGGGCTTCTCTTTCCGTAGGACTCATACTGGGCATGGCGTTGGCAAGGGTTTTATAAGCAGGCTTGGTAATTAAGGCCATTCGTAAGGGCTCAATCATCACAATTAAGCTAATGAGAATGAGGGGGATGCCAAAAATAAGCGACCAAGGGCTGAAAAATGCGGTAACGATTGCAACAATAATCGCGGTGCTTGCACCTGCATTACGGCTGAGTGCAAAAAAGAAAATTGCCCATACGGCGAAGAATTGAATAAGCAGACTGATGATGAATAGCATTTATTTTCTCCAGTTGCTTACACCAGATGAAAGTCAGAGAAACAGTAAATGGCATGGATATACCTAAAGCTGAGTAACTGTTTTATTAGAATGACTATTGGTGTAATGAAAATATTGTTGTAATGACCGAAATGAACATTCAAAAAGTTTCATCCCGAAGTTATAAAATTAAATCTTGTTTTTAAAATAAAGTGTTTTTCGATCAGTGTAAAAGATTGAACTGTAAGAGAAATGTCACGAAAAGTAATGGATACTTGTATCTGCCTCTATTTTGAATTTTATTATTTTTAAATAAGTAATAAGCCATTTGCAGCGATTTATGTAGGTGTAATATTACGATAAGAGTAAATTAATTTAGAGGATCACCCATATGCTTAAACTGATTTATTACGTTACTGAATCTCATCTGGAAGCGACCAAAATGGCAGTGTTTGAAGCAGGTGCAGGTGGAATAGGCAACTATGAGCATTGTGCCTGGCAGGTTTTGGGTACAGGTCAATTTAAGCCAGTGAAAGGTGCCAATCCATTTATTGGAGAGTTAGAGGTTTTGGAACAAATTCCTGAATGGCGCGTGGAAACCATTGTGCCTGAAGATAAAGCGGCTGAGGTCGCAAAGGCATTAAAGCTAAGTCATCCTTATGAAGAGCCTGCTTTTGAATTTATACAAATATTAGATATTGACGGATAAAGATAATTTATACACATCATGACCTCACTTTTTGGTGAGCTGATGATGTGTCATTGCGTAGCGGATGTCTCACTTTTCAAAGGCGAAAAGTGACCAAAGCCCTTTGTTAGACTGATGACACATCTATGTACCACAGTCTAACTGGCGACATCCCTGCCGCCTTGACGCCTATCTAATTATTTTTAGATCGATAATGAATAGGCTACAAAAAAAGTCCTTAAACCTTCTGAATAAACAAATCACGCTCAAAACGGTATTGCGGGAAGAATACCCCATCCGCTGCACGTTCACCTGCACCAATGACCATGACAGGATATTGCTGATCATTCAGATTCAAAATTTTATTGACCATAGGTTCATCAAAACCTTCCATCATGCAACTGTCAAAACCATAGGCACGTAAAGCTAGAACCAGGTTTTCGCATGCCAAAGCTGTGGTTTTGCTTGCCCAAAGTTTTGCATCTGCCGGGTTAAAGGCAGTCACGGGCAATTGCTTATCTAACGTACGTGCAACTTTGAAAGCAACTTTCTTAAAGTTACCCAGAGCATTGAAATAGCCCGTTTTATAATTATACGGAATAAATTTGTAGTACTGCTTTACTGCTTTTGGCGCTTCAGGGAAAGGAAAATCAGAAATATTCTTTTTCGCCATTTCATCAATACGGTCGGTACGTGCCACACAAACAATTAGCTCGGAAGCCGTTTTTGCTGCCAATTGGCCTAAACAGGCTTTTACCAACTGTTTCTTTTTGGCAGGGTTTTGCACCACATAAAAGGTCCACGGCTGCAGATTTGAGGAGTTTGGTGCAAGCAATGCCAGGTCTAGACAATCATCCAACACTTCAGCAGGAATAGGTTTTTTGGTAAATTTACGTACAGAACGACGGCTTTGTACTACTTTCTTAAAGTTTTCGACATCAATGTCTTTAGGAGCTGGCTCAAAATAACGTTTCTTTTCAGTGTGGGTTTCGCTTGAATCAGTCATCTTTATTTACTCAAATTTTAAAGCTTGAAATTTAGATCTATTAAAATACATAAAGCCACTGAACAGTGTCATGATTCAGTGGCTTTTCATTTAACAATAAAACCAATTAATTAAATTGCGCAAAATCAGGTTTGCGCTTTTGCATAAATGCAGCCACTGCTTCAGCCATTTCTGGTGAAGAGACACGCTTCATAAAAATTTCAGCTTCGTCATCTACACAGTCCAGAATTTCCTGCAAGTTATGTTTCATTAAAGCTTTGGTTTGCTTAATTGAAGCCAATGGCAGGGCAGCTAAAGTTTGCGCCTGTTGCAATGCAGTTGCATAAACATCTTCTTCAATGCTATTCACCAAGCCTGCACTTAGTGCTTTTTCACTGTTAAATTTTTGCGCAGTGAAGAGCAGCTCAGCCGCTTTATGATAACCGGCCTGTTGAATAAGAAGCTTGCTTGAAGCTCCTTCTGGAGATAGACCCAAGCTTACAAATGGAATTTGGAATAGGGCAGTGTTATCACTATAGACAAGGTCAGCATGAAGTAAAAGCGTAACCCCAATGCCAATTGCGACACCACGAACCGCTGCAATTAACGGCTTGGAAAATTTTGCTGCAGATTTGAGCACTACAAATGGAGGGGCATCCCCAGCTTTGCCTGCAAGTGGCATTTGAATAAACTTCATGAAGTCCTGCATGTCATTGCCCGCGCTGAAATCCGCATCAGCACCGCGTAAAATGACCACACGCACATCTTTATCTTGATCGGCTTCATCTAAAGCTTGGGCAATCCAGAGATACAATTCGCCATATAATGCATTTTTTGCTTTTGGTCGATTAATGGCTAAAGTTAGTACACCATTTTCTAAATTCGCATCCAAATGTTCATGCGGTTGTTGAATACAGCTCAGTGTCATCGTACTATCCTTGCTTTAAATACTTAATTTAGTTTTATGGCGTTTATTATGTCGCATATTTATTGGGGCGGCACAACTCACGAGTCATAAAAAATATGATCTGTTATGAACTATACATTTGATTATCTGGTTTTCATTGGTCGCTTTCAGCCTTTTCATCTGGCACATATGCAAACGATTAAAATTGCTTTAGAGCAAAGCCAAAATGTGATTTTGGCACTCGGATCTGCACAAAATGAACGTAATATTAAAAATCCCTTTAGTGCTGCTGAACGTGAACAGATGATTTTGTCCAACTTTTCAGCAATAGATCAACAGCGAATTAAGTTTGTACATGTGGTTGATGTTTATGATGATAAAAAATGGCAAAATCTGGTTACTTCTCTGGTAGCAGAATTAGTGGAGCCTGCCGATAAAGTTGGTTTAATTGGTCATTTTAAGGATGAATCTTCTTATTATCTGCAGCTTTTCCCTGAGTGGGAAATGGTGGAACTTGAAAGCCTGAAAGGTGCAATTTCAGCAACGCCGCTGCGTGAAGCCTATTATCGTGGAGAAATTATTGAATCTGCTTTTCCACTTGGAACCAGTGAATTTTTACAGAAATTTCAGAACACGCCTACTTACCAACAATTGCAGCACAAATACCTGACACAAGATAAAACCAATCTGGAACAATTTTAAGTAAGCTTTTCAGTCGGGGTAAGAAATTGCAACGATCTAGGAGTGGATAAGATGAATATCCCGACCATAATCAAAAGTCTCTTAATTGCTGGAACAGTAAGTTTAAATATCTTGGCTCAGTCAAATGCCCAAGAATGGATACTGACCCCTCAGACTCATGTCAGTTTTGATATCAGGTCGATGGGTTTTTCGATCGTGAAAGGGGAATTTGAGCAGGTTCAATCCAGTATGAGCTTTGATCCCAAAGTGCCAAAAAATGCCTCGGCACAGTTTGTGTTGAATATAAATAGCCTAAGCTTGAGCCGACCTTCACTCCGAGAGATGATTTTGGGTGAAGATTTATTTTATGCAGAAAAATATCCAACCGCGACGTTTAATAGTCATGAATTTATAGCTTTAGGCAAAAATCATTACAGTATAAAAGGTGATTTGACATTGCGCGGTATCAGTCAGCCCATAACCTTTGATACGCTTTTAAAGCCAAATACAGCCGATCCACAACTTTTGGATGTCGAATCTAAAGCCGTGGTGAATCGTAGTGATTTTGGTATGAAAAAAGCATTTGGGGGGATAGGGGAAAAAGTGAATATTGCAGTAAATGGACAATGGCAGACAAGATAGTTTATGCATTTAAACAAGCACTTAAAGTACTTTAGAATTTCGAGTGTCTTACGTTTCTGGGTAATCGTTTAATTGTTATAGTGATATCGACTTCTCTACTTTCAAGTTGCTGACAGCGTTTAAACATCTTGATGAGCTTAAAATCAGGCAGTCTTTTAGAGTTAAAATATTAAAAAATAAAAATTTTATAAAGTGCTACTAGCTTAACACTACTTTATTAAGCCAATTGTTATAGAAAAATTATGTCGAGTATTTTTTCCATTAGTCATTAATGGTTTTACAAAAACCTCAATAAACTGATATAAAAATAACTAAAATACAAATTCGAAAATTTAAAACAAATTTAATGTAAGGATGGACCACATGTCTAAATCCGATCAATAAGCAATCAGAAAAGGTGGATTTAAATTTGAACACAACAATAAAAAATGGACTTATTATCGTCGCAATGGGTTTAGCGGTAAGCAGTCAGGCCTTTGCGAAATCATGGATTTTAACACCCCAAAGTAATGTGGGTTTTGAGATCAAGTCGATGGGGCTTACGGTGGTGAAAGCTAAATTTAATCAAGTTCAATCGAGCATGGAGTTTGATAGTAACGCACCACAAAATGCATCGACACATCTTATTATGGATGTCGACAGTCTGAGTTTTAATAAACCATTGCTAAAACATATGATTCTGGGTGAAGACCTATTTTATGCAGCAAAATACAAAACTGTAAGATTTAAAAGTATCCAATTTAAAGACTTGGGAAATGGAAAATATAATGTTTTAGGAAATTTAACCCTGCGTGGTGTGACCAAACCAGTGATTTTTGTAACGACCTTTAAACCCAGTCAATCGAATGTCAACATGCTCGATGTCCAAGCTTCTGCCGTGATTAACCGTAGCGATTTTGGTATGCGAAAAGGTATTGGAGGGGTGGGGGAAAAAGTTAATCTTCAGCTTTCGGGGCAATGTGAACTTAACTGAAAATTATATTGGCTGGCGTTTCAAAAAGATCTTTTTATAGGTTTTTTTAATTTATCTAGTGTGCTGTACGCTGTTTATTATCTGCATTCAAAAATCCCAGCAAACGGAAATTAAGATTTTTGGTTGCATAAAAGAACTCTCAAAAAAGCAGGATAAAAGCCCAAAATTTTGGCTTTTATCCATTCAGTACAAGTGCGATCAAACTGCCTGGAGGGCTTTTAAATCTTCCAATACTTGCTCTGCATGACCTGCAGCTTTGACTTTACGGTATTCTTTGACTAATTTGCCATTACGGAAAATAAAGGTTGAGCGTTCAATCCCCATTACCAGTTTGCCATACATGTTTTTTTCTTTAATCACGTCAAAGTGCTTGCACAGTATTTCTTCTTTGTCACTGATCAGATTAATGCTCAGATTCTGCTTTTCGGTAAAGTTCTGATGCGCTTTAACCGAGTCGCGTGAAATACCCAGAATAGTGGTATGTAAAGCATCAAATTGATCTTTTAGACATGAAAAACCTATCGCTTGCGTGGTGCAGCCCGGGGTTGAATCTTTCGGATAAAAATACACAATTAGCCATTCAGTCGGAATTTCGGTCAGATTAATTTCACCCGTGGTGGTGGGGAAGGTTTGATTGAGGAGGCTAATATCAGACATGTCTTGATCCTTATAAAGTCGAATTTGTCATATTAATCTTGAGTTTATACTGACATGATAGCGAATTTATTCATACTTATGCTGAAGTCCGCCAAGTAAATTTTCAATAATAAAAAGCCTGCAATTGCAGGCTTTTTATTGAATCTAAATCAACTTATTTTTTAGGTTGTTGAGCAGATTTCATTGCTTCTTCAGTTAAGCTTTTAAGCTTGCCTGTAAGTTGTGGACCAAAACAAGCTTGAAGATCTTTATTTTGTTTTTGAACAAAAGCTAAAGTAGCCGGGCTTTTCTTTTGGTTAACGGTACTTTGAATTTCCCATTTTTGAGCATTGGTTAATTTACCGTCTGCCTCAACCGCACAAGTACAATATTTACTTACTTCTGCAGCTGATAATTTTTTGCTTTTACCTGTTTCATCTTTACAAACATTAATTAAAGCAGATTTTACATTAGTGCTTTTATAAGCTTCTTGGAGCTTGTTTGTTTCTGCCGCATTTGAAGAAGTTGCCATGAATGCTGCAACAGAAACTAATGTAGAAAGAATAATGTTTGACTTCAAATTTTTCATGTATTGTTACCCTGTTATGACGGTATATAACGTGTTGGATCTGCGATACCGGCATCAGCAAAACCTTGTTTGCGTAAACGGCAACTATCGCATGTGCCACAAGCACGTCCTTGGTCGTCTGCTTGGTAGCAAGACACCGTTTGACTGTAGTCTACGCCATGTTCTATACCTAAGCGAATAATATTTGCTTTGGATAAATGTAACAGAGGTGTTTCAAATTTTAGAGGTTTGCCTTCCACACCAACCTTGGTAGCAAGGCGGGCCATGCGTTCAAAAGCATCAATAAATTCAGGGCGGCAGTCAGGATATCCTGAATAATCAACGGCATTAATCCCAATCACAATCGCTTCTGCACCAAACACTTCTGCGGCAGCGAGCGCATAAGACAGAAATATCGTGTTACGTGCTGGAACATAAGTTACAGGAATACCTTCCTGTTGATAATCTGGAACATCAATACTGTGGTCTGTTAATGCAGAACCACCGAGGTTACCTAAATCAATATTAATGACGCGATGTTCTACTCCAGCACGCTGTGTTAATGCTGTAGCAGCATCAAGTTCAGTGGTAGAACGTTGACCATACATAAAACTGATGGCAATACATTCATAACGTGCTTGCGCCCAAGCCAAACAAGTTGTTGAGTCTAAGCCGCCAGATAACAAAACTATGGCACGAGAGCGCATATTCAAATCTCCAAACAAATATAGGTATTCAAAAACAGAAATAAATTAACGACCAGTTTCATCATTCCAGAGCAATTTATGCAACTGGAGCTGGAAACGAACAGGAAGATGGTCTTCTAAAATCCATTGTGCTAAATCACGCGCAAGTTGAGGCAACCGAACTACACCTTTTTCAACTGCAAATGCAGGAGAGAACCACACGGTGCTAACCTTGTCGGTAAGTTGGTACTGTTCAACTTGTTGTTTTGACCATTCATAGTCTGCACGATTACAAATCACAAACTTGATTTGGTCGTGCTGAGTCAGGTGATCAAGATTACTCATTAAATTTCGTGAAACTTCACCAGAAGTGGGAGTTTTTAAATCGAGAACTTTAGAAATACGCGGATCAACTTTAGAGACATCTAAAGCACCACTGGTCTCAAGTGAGACTTCACAGCCCAGATCGGCTAAACGTTGCATTAGAGGGAGCGCATTTGGCTGAGCCAGCGGCTCACCACCCGTCACGCAAATATAAGGTGTTTTAAAATCAAGTGTAGTTTTAATAATGTCGTCTAGTGATTGACGCTCTCCACCTTCAAAAGAATAAGTGGTATCACAATAAGTGCAGCGTAAAGGACAGCCGGTTAAACGAATAAACACCGTTGGCAAACCGGCAGCGTTGGCTTCACCTTGTAATGAATAGAAAATCTCCGTGATGCGTAAACCCGCAGACGGATCAGAAACAGGAATAGCAGAAGAGCGAAGAGTATTCATAACAAAAAATTACCACACCAAAAAACATGAGAGTACAAAAACAAAAATCTCTACGCTCATGTCTGAGCGTAGAGACGAGGAGCGGCTAAAGCTCCGAGGAACACAAATGTTCCGTGTAAATTAAAGACTTAGTCTTCGCGTAATAAATCGTTCAGGCTGGTTTTAGCACGCGTTTTCGCATCAACTTTTTTCACGATGATTGCAGCATATAAGTTGCAAGTACCATCTTTAGAAGGAAGGCTACCAGCAACAACTACAGAACCTGCAGGAACGCGGCCGTAATGGATTTCGCCAGTTGCGCGGTCAAAGATTTTAGTCGATTGACCAATGAATACGCCCATTGAAATCACAGAACCTTCTTCAACGATCACACCTTCAACAATCTCAGAACGTGCACCGATAAAGCAGTTGTCTTCAATAATGGTTGGATTTGCTTGAAGTGGTTCAAGTACGCCACCAATACCAACACCACCAGACAAATGCACATTTTTACCAATTTGTGCACATGAACCAACAGTTGCCCAAGTATCAACCATGGTGCCTTCGTCAACATATGCACCAATGTTCACATAAGATGGCATCAATACGACATTTTTTGCCTGAAATGAACCTTTACGAGCCACAGCAGGTGGCACAACACGCACGCCAGCAGCTTTAAACTGTTCTTCAGTCCAATCGCCAAACTTGGTATCTACCTTGTCGTAGAAACGAAGATCACCAGACTCAATGGTTTTGTTGTCATTTAGTTTAAAAGATAACAAAACTGCTTTTTTAAGCCATTGGTGAACAATCCATTCACCATCGATTTTTTCAGCTACACGAAGTGTACCGTTATCTAGGCCAGCAATAGCTTCTTCTACAGCGCTACGAACTTCAGCAGGGCAATCAGCCGCTGTGAAATTAGCACGATCTTCAAAAGCCTGTTCAATGATTGTTGAAAGCTGAGACATGATCTTCCATTTCCAAAAAATTTCCCAAGATTTTACACTATATTGAGACAAAAATAGATGAAAAAGTGGCTTTAGATCGGAATTAATTATTAAACCTCGATAAATGGCTTTAAGCACCAAAATGCGAGAGATTCATTTAAGAAGTTTGTGAAGTATTAATGCGTTAACACAACGCAAACAATACAGTGATTATTATAATAGCTTATTCAGCTCGATAGATGAATTTCATCGCATAATATAAAATTATCTTTATAAAAAATTATTATTTATTAATGCAAAAGAGTATTTGTATCAAAAAATAACAAAAGATCAGCAAAATGTGAATAAAAAATATATTTTAAGTCCTTTATATTGAACTCATCATGAATACTTAATGATCAGAATAAAGTTTTTTTTTGAGGAGAGAAATAATGAAATATTTACATAAAATTTTCGCAATATCGGTTTTAGCTACAGCAGCTGGCACTGCAATGGCAGCTGATGAAATTATCGTCACTGATGAAGGTGTTACATCTTTTTCTTTCTTTAAACCAGCTGCTGTTCGTGCTGAAGTAGGTACTACTGGTTATGGTGGTGCAATCTCATGGAATGCTAACCCATATGTAGGTGTTACATTGGGTTATAACGGGGGTGACATTTCCTGGTCTGATGATTTATCTATCAATGGTTCTGATTATGATTTAGATATGGATAATAACCTAACTTATTTAAATGCTGAAATCCGTCCTTGGGCAAACTGGTTTTATATGGCTGCGGGTGTAGGTTATATTGATAATGATTATGATATCGAACGTCGTATAGGCGGTTCTGAAGGATTCACTGTGAATGGTACTGACTTTGTCGCTGGTGCTGGCGGAGCAAATATTAGCGGTCAATTATCGTATAAAAACAATTTGGCTCCATATGTAGGTATCGGTTTCTCACCCGCAATTACTAATCGTTGGGGCATATTTGGTGAAGTCGGTGCTTATTATAATGGTAACCCACGAGCTAATTTAACTGCGACTGGAACTGCTATAACTACACAACCAGGTGCAGATTTTATATCTGCAGTCGAGCAAGAAGAACGTGATATTGAAAATGATAATAAATATGAGTGGCTACCAGTGGCGAAACTGGGTGTAAGCTTCCGTTTTTAAGTCTAAGTTAAAAAAAAACGAGCTTAAGCTCGTTTTTTTGTTTTCGAAGATTAAATGCTTTTAGTTAAAAGCGATAACCGACTTTGAGACCATAAGCAGTGCATCATTATTATTTACTGTAGATAAAGGGCCAAATAAACTGCCTGAGCCATTTTGATCCTGCTGAATTTTTGCTTTATTGAACTTTAAATATTTTATGCCACTCGCAATAAATAAATTAGGCTGAATATTATAAAAACCACCGATCCCAAAACTATAGAAACCATCTGAAGGGCTTAGGGTGGAAGCAGGATTACCACTAACTGAATCTAGACCTATATCCATCGTGGAGGTCAATTTGTCATTAAATACATGGGCGAGACCTAAAGTTGTAGTCCACTGATCTGTCTGATAATCCACTAAAGGAACAGGGGTGTCGCTAACTGAACTGATCAAGAGGGAAATAATTTTAAAATTTTGCCCATTAACCCAACGCACTGATGCAGAAATTAAATTATTGGCTGTTATGCCGGATTGAAACTCAAGGTTGAGTGATTGAGGTATTTCTGTGTTGGTGTGTTGGTGTGTTGGTGTGTTGGTGGGTTGGTGGGTTGGTGGGTTGGTGGGTTGGTGGGTTGGTGTGCTGGTGTGATGCAAAATTGAGTAAAGGGATAGCTGGAACTGTGCTGACTTTTTCCTGAAATTATTGCTTATGTCGGATTTTAGAGCGATAAGTGGGTGAGGTTTGAAGAGCATATTCAGGTCGTTGATAGCTCACCCCCAGCGAGCCAAGCACGTGATGAATCTTTTTTTATTTCCCGAATATAATCGACTAGTAAGCCCAACTATTGAGCTGAAATTTTCAAATGTGTTTTTAAGCTTTGATAAATTAAGCCTCTATAGACATTCCAAGATTGATTTGGCGGATAGCCGACTAGGGTTGTGAGATTGTTAGTATCCAATTTAAAGTGCACCGCATTGACTAAATTATCCGCACTGGTAGGAATGGGATCTAACGCATAACCAACATTGGTTCCAAAAGGTTGATCATAAATAAAACCTAGTGACCAATTGGGATCGAGTTGTAATTTTAATGCCATGCTTGATAGATAAAAGTGATTAACAAAATCTTGTGTAGGGATTCCTGCATAGATCTATGGATTATTGGCTGCAGGTCGGTACCTATTTCCTGAAATATTGGCATCAACAAATATGGTTGAAAATTCAGCCTAATTCTCGGGCTGTAAAAATATTGCAATACTTTGGTTGGAAGTTTCAAGTGCTGCGGAAAAACCCTGTGTAGGCAAAAAAATGCATATACTGATGCCAAATGCCGTAGCTTTCATGAATAACCCACATTGAATATTGAAATATAGCTATAAAGTCATGGTTTAAATTATGAGTTCATAGGATGTGGTTGAATGTTTTTTATACATGTGTGCTAATTTATGCGGTTTTATTCAAAATGAGCAAGTCTAGATTTTAAATTATTTATACTGTAATGATCCAAGGGGATTTTTTTTATATTATTGATAAGTAAATAATTGAAATTATGAATGAGGGTTAAAAAAAGGGATATTGTGATATCCCTGATCTAAAAAATAATGTGATTTTTAATCTTCTGGATAAGCCACTCTTTTTAGAGCTTTGATGTCGGCTTCTGGTGAGCAGAGTGAAACAAACTCATAACCATAACCGCGCAGTAAATGTCCTTTACGCACCGCAATCCAGGTGGTATTCACTCCAAAAATATCGGTAGGAATTTGTTTCAAACGGTAGTCACGTTCTGCATCGTAAGCGACATTATTGACAATACCGACGCCCATATTCAGTTCAACATAGGTCTTGATGACATCAGCATCAAGCGCTGACATCACAATATCAATATCAATTCCTGCCTCTTCAAAGGCCTTGTCAATTTTTGAACGACCGGTGAAGCCGCCGTGATAAGTAATCAGCGGATATTGCGACAAATCTTCTAAAGTAATATCAGTTTTGCTGGCAAGTGGATGATTTTGTGGGGTGATAATACTGTGTTGCCAAGTATAAAAAGGCACACTCGCGAGGTTGTCTTCAGTGGTTAAAGACTCGGTTGCAATACCGATATCGGCTTCACCTTGAAGCAGCATTTCAGTAATTTCAACCGGACTGGCCTGTTGTAAAATTAGATGGACTTTTGGAAATTCTTTTTTAAATTGGTTCACAATCGGCGGCAATACATAACGCGCTTGAGTATGGGTGGTTGCAATCGTGAGCGTGCCTTCATCGACGCGGTTAAAGTCATCTGCCAGACGTTTAATGTTGTCTGCATCGACCAGCATGCGTTCAACAATCCCCAGTAAAGACTGACCCGGCTCAGTTAAACCCAGCAGACGTTTCCCTTTGCGGATAAACAGTTGTACGCCCAGTTCATCTTCCAAATCTTTGATGTGTTTACTTACCCCCGATTGCGAGGTGAAAAGTGCTGCTGAAGCTTCAGTTAAATTAAAGTTTTGTCTAACGGTTTCTCGAATAATTCTTAATTGTTGGAAATTCATGATTCTGCATACCTTAAAAGGGGATGGGGCTTTTTTGCCCCATCTATTTGTTTTTAAGCGACCTCATTAGCAAATAAATGCAATGCAGATGGGCTTAACCACACAGTTTGATTTGGTTTGAATTGATGTAATTTGGCTTCTTCAGAGCTAAGCGAAATTTCAATCAAATTACCTTGGCGATCTTGAAGTTCGGCAAGCACTTTACCGGCAATCCAAATTTCACGTAAGAATGTGGCTTGAATGGCATTTTCTTGCGGCGTGGCATGAATACTGAGTTCGTTTGGACGCGCAAATGCAATGATTTCACCTTGGGGCGCATCTTTCACTTGTGGCAACTGAATACGGTCTTCACCCAGATGAATAATACCTTGCTGATTTTGACCTTCGAAACGATTGGCCTGACCTAGAAAGTCAAAAACAAATGGCGTTGCCGGTTGTTCATAGACTTCACGTGGTGAACCAATTTGCTCTACATTGCCTTTATTCATTACGATAATCTGGTCAGCTACTTCCAAAGCTTCTTCCTGATCGTGGGTGACAAAAATAGAAGTGATATGCAATTCATCATGCAAGGTACGTAACCAGCGACGCAGTTCTTTACGCACTTTGGCATCGAGTGCACCAAACGGTTCATCCAGTAACAGTACCCGAGGCTCAACAGCAAGTGCGCGAGCCAAGGCAATACGTTGACGCTGACCGCCCGATAACTGAGCCGGGAAACGATCTGCCAAGAAACCGAGCTGAACCAAATCGAGTAAACGGGTGACACGCTTTTTGATTTCAGCTTCAGAAGGGCGGGTCGAGCGTGGACGAACCCGTAAACCAAAAGCAATATTTTCAAATACAGTCATGTGACGGAACAAGGCATAGTGCTGAAAAACGAAGCCCACTTGACGTTCGCGAACGTGAACATCGGTTGCATCTTCACCTTCAAGAATCACCTGACCGCCATCGGCTGATTCCAGACCAGCAATAATGCGCAGCAGAGTGGTTTTGCCGCAGCCTGATGGCCCAAGTAATGCCACCAGTTGCCCATCCGGAAAATCCAGTGAAATATTATTAAGTGCATGGAATGCACCAAAGTGTTTTTCAATATTTTTAACTTGAATACTCATGATGTCATTCCTTAAGAAACTGTTGAATCTTCATTACGTTTGTTTTGGTTCTCTTGGCGAATCTCAACCCAGGCTTTTAAAATCAGGGTCACAATGGCAAGTAAGGCCAACAGCGAGGACACCGCAAACGCAGCACTAAAGGTATATTCGTTATAAAGGATTTCTACATGTAACGGCAAAGTATTGGTTTCGCCGCGAATGTGACCAGAAACTACAGATACTGCACCGAATTCACCCATGGCACGGGCATTACACAGAATCACGCCGTAGATTAAACCCCACTTAATATTCGGTAAGGTCACTTTATAGAAGGTTTGCCAACCTGAAGCACCCAGTACAATTGCCGCTTCTTCTTCTTCAGTGCCTTGTGCTTCCATTAAAGGAATTAGTTCACGCGCCACAAAAGGAACGGTAATAAAGATGGTTGCAAGTACAATGGCAGGCACTGCATACAATACTTTGATGTCGTGATCCATCAGCCAGCTGCCCATCCAGCCTTGAGTACCAAAAATCAGCACCAGCATCATGCCTGCAATGACCGGGGATACCGAGAATGGAATGTCAATAATTGTGGTTAAAAGAGATTTGCCACGGAAGTTGAATTTCGCAACAGACCATGCAGCAGCAACACCAAACACCACATTTAAGGGTACGGCAATGGCAGCTGTCAATAAAGTCAGTTTTACTGCAGATAAAGTGTCTGGATTGATCAAGGCTTGGAAATAAACCGCAACGCCTTGCTTAAAGGCTTCCACAAAGACCAAAACTAACGGCAGAATCAGGCAGCTCAAGAAAAAGATCAGCGCAATGGTGATCAGAACATTCCGTACCCAGGTCGGTTCGCGGGTTGCATCACGAGATTGCAGTTTTTCTGCTAAAGCATTGCTATTGGTAGTTAAGCTCATCGGGCTGTTCTCCCTGTACGGCGGCTTGCCCATGCTTGTAGCAAGTTAATCAGGAATAAAATCGTAAAAGAAATTAACAACATCACCACCGCAATCGTGGTTGCACCTGCGTAATCATATTCTTCTAAACGCGAAATAATCATCAATGGTGCGATTTCAGTTTCATAGGGCTGGTTACCGGCAATAAAGATCACTGAACCGTATTCACCGACACCACGTGCAAATGCCAAGGCAAAACCAGTCAATAGTGCAGGGAACAGAATTGGCATAATGATTTTGGTTATAATCTGAAAACGGTTGGCGCCGAGTGCTGACGCAGCTTCTTCCAGTTCGGTTTCCATATCACTTAAAACAGGTTGTACCGTACGAACCACGAAAGGTAAGCCAATAAAAATCAGCGCAAGTGTGATCCCGATGGGAGTATAAGCCACTTTAATGCCAATCGGCTCCAGGTACTGACCAATCCAGCCGGTAGGTGCATATAAAGAGGTCAGGGCGATACCGGCAACTGCGGTTGGCAAGGCAAAAGGTAAATCCACCAAAGCATCAATAATTCGTTTGCCAGGAAAGCTGTAACGAACCAGACACCATGCCAGTAACAGACCAAAGATCACATTGACTAAGGCAGCAATAAGTGCGGCACTAAAACTTAACTGCAAAGATTTTAGGATACGTTCTGAACTTAAAATTTCCCATAAACCGTCCCAACCAATTCCCAGTGATTTAATAAACACTGCAGAGAGTGGAATAAGAACAATTAATGACAAATACGCTAGGGTAAAGCCTAGAGAAAGACCAAATCCTGGCAGCACTCGGGATCGCTGCGACATGATTACTCCTCAAGAGAGAAAATGCTGACCAATTAAGTCAGCAAAAATAAAAGTTTAATTCGGCACAAGCATAATTTGCATACTCTAAATTGCAAATTTAAAATAATACTTGCTCTCATCAGAAAAATTGATATGTTGCACTACGTGCTCTGAAATCAAATAATCATAAATTTCAGGAAACGGACCAAAACCAGAAGCCACATTAATATGTCCGACTTGGCCCAGATTAATCGGATTGAGCTTCCATGCTTGGGCTAAGCATTGGGCATCTTCAAAATTTAACCAAGGATCGTTTTCACTGATCAGTAAAGTAGTTGGAACGACAATTTTCAGTTGATGAAAATAACGTTGATAATCTTGTTGGCTATCACGTGCAAAGCCGGCTTCACCAAAACGTGCAGGATTGGCCGGAGCAACCAAAATCAAATTTTTAATTTTTTGATTGAGTTCAGGGTGCTGCGCCAGTGCTGCAACAGTGGTGAGGCAACCAAAGCTATGTGCAACAATTTGGATAGGGCCTTGAAGTGGAGCCACGGTATTTACAAATTCGCCTATCCAGGTTTCAAGTATCGGTTTATTCCAGTCCTGTTGTTGCACACGAGAGCATGACATAAGTTGTCGTTGTAACCAAGACTGCCAGTGAGCAGGTTCACTGCCACCTACACCTGGAACAATTACGGTATGAATCATGTCGATGCTCCTCTATCTTTCCAGCACGATTATTTTGCGTTATTGGCTTTTACGATTTGATCAAAGATGCCACCATTCTCAAAGTGAGCTTTTTGAACTTTATCCCAACCGCCAAATTCCTGATCAATGGTGACAAGTTTAAGTGGCTTAAATACATTGCTGTATTTTGCTAATACTTTTGCGTTACGTGGACGGTAGAAGTTACGTGCTGAAATTTCTTGACCCAATGGAGAGTACAAGAAGTTCAAGTAACCTTGTGCCAGATATTTGTTGCCTTTTTTCTCGGCATTCTTTTCTACAATCGCAACGGGTGGCTCAGCCAGAATAGACAGGCTAGGGGTGACGATTTCAAACTTGCCCGGCTGTTCACGAATCGCTAAGTGCGCTTCGTTTTCCCAAGCCAGTAATACGTCACCCATGCCGCGTTCAGCAAATGTTGTGGTTGCACCACGTGCTCCAGAATCGAGTACTTTGGTGTTTTTATAGATTTTACGCACGAATTCTTGAGCCGTTTTATCGTTACCACCGGCTTGGTGTTTCGCCCACGCCCAAGCGGCTAAATAGTTCCAGCGTGCACCGCCAGAAGTTTTAGGATTTGGCGTGATGATCCCGACACCCGGTTTTACCAAGTCGCCCCAGTCTTTGAGACCTTTCGGGTTGCCTTTACGTACCAAAAACACAATTGTAGATGTATAGGGTGTTGAGTTATGAGGAAGTTTTTTTTGCCAGTCAGCCGGAAGAAGTTTGGTCTTTTGTTCAATCACGTCAATATCCGCAGCAAGCGCAAGCGTCACCACATCAGCATCTAAACCATCAATCACTGCACGTGCTTGTTTGCCAGAACCACCATGAGATTGCTTGAAGTTGATTTTTTGACCGGTACGGCTTTCCCAGTATTTGCCGAACTGTTTATTGACATCTTCATAAAGTTCACGGGTTGGGTCATAAGAGACATTTAAAAAGTCTTTTGCGAGTGCGCTAAAAGAGGTTGCAGAGATAACTGCTGCTAAAATCCCTAACTTTAATTTTGCTGAAATGCTCATGCCAACCTCAATATTCTTAACTGTTTTGTAACATGAATGCAGAATAGCGCCATACTTTATGCATAAAAAATAATAAAAAATGAATTTAATATGAAAAAAAGAGATAAAGAAGCCTGTTCCGTATTCAAAGCACTGGCCATATCAATAAAGCCAGTACTGTTCTTAATTTTCCCAAATTATTTGGTGCTATTTGCTTTTACGATTTGGTCGAAAATACCGCCATTGTCAAAATGTTGTTTTTGAACTTTAGTCCAGCCACCAAATTCCTTGTCAATGGTCACCAGTTTTAATGGTTTGAATACGGATTTGTATTTTGCCAATACAGCCGCATTGCGTGGACGATAAAAGTTGTTGGCAGCAACAGTTTGGCCTGCAGGTGAGTACAGATAGTTTAAGTAAGCTTTAGCTATGTTCAGGTTGCCATCTTTCTGTGCATTCTTTTCAACAATGGCTACAGGCGGTTCTGCCAAAATAGACAATGACGGTGTGATAATTTCAAACTTGCCCGGCTGTTCACGAATCGCCAAGTGTGCTTCATTTTCCCAAGCCAGTAATACATCGCCAATACCACGTTCAGCAAATGTGGTGGTTGCACCGCGTGCACCTGAGTCAAGAACTTTGGTGTTTTTATAGATTTTGCGTACAAATTCTTGGGCTTTGGTATCGTTGCCACCCGGTTGGTGTTTTGCCCATGCCCATGCTGCTAAATAGTTCCAGCGCGCACCGCCAGACGTTTTAGGGTTGGGTGTGATGATTCCGACATCAGGTTTAACCAAATCGCCCCAATCTTTAATGCCTTTCGGGTTGCCTTTATGTACTAGAAATACGATGGTTGAGGTATAAGGAGTCGAGTTATTAGGAAACTTTTTCTGCCAGTCTTTTGGCAGCAGATTTGTATTTTCTGCAATGGCATCAATATCTGCAGCCAGCGCTAAAGTCACAACATCTGCATCAAGACCATCAATGACGGAACGTGCCTGTTTGCCTGAACCACCGTGTGATTGCTTGAAGTTAATTTCTTGGCCTGTGGTTTTCTTCCAATATGCACCAAACTCTTTATTATAGTTTTCATACAGTTCACGGGTTGGATCGTAAGAAACGTTTAAAAAGTCTTTTGCAAGCGCACTAAAAGATGTTGCCGAAATAAGTGCTGCTAAAACCCCGATTTTTAATGAGCGCATTTTTGCTATCCTTTACATTTAAATTATTTATGTTTTGTACAATGCGGAGAATAGCGTCATCTTTTTTATTAAAAAAATAATAAGAAATGAATTTGATATGAATAAAAAAGCTATCAATCTAAGACTGCTGTTTTAAACTAAGTCATCATTCACAGGACGCTTTGTTATGCCATGTTTTAAGAATGCAGAGGAAATAAACGAAATTTCATTATTGGATCGCGCCTTCCATTATGGTGATGGTTGTTTTACGACTGCGCGTGTGCGGCATGGCAAAATAGAGCTTGAAAACCTGCATATGGCACGGCTGCATTTAGGTTGTGAACGACTGCTGTTAAAAGCTGATTTGAGTGTGATTCAAAAAAGCTTGGTTTTACTGCAAAAGAAATTTTTAACAGTGAATGGTACGTTTAAAATCATTATTAGTCGTGGTGAAGGACAGCGCGGATACAGCTTGCCTGACCATCCGGCGGATGTATGGGTGTTTTTTTATCCTCAGGTTGTTGATGATTTTCTAATTGAAAAAATTAAATCGGGGGTACTGCAGCAAGCCTTAGGTCTAACCATGCCAAGTCTGGTTGGAGTAAAAAGCCTGAATCGTTTGGAACAGGTGTTGTTAAAAAGTGAGGCCGATCAAAAAGGATGGGCGGAAGCACTGGTGACCGATGTGCAAGGCACTGTTGTTGAAGGAGTAAGCAGTAATTGTTTCATTCGTTTAAACAATAGATGGATTACGCCAGAACTTCGTTATAATGGCGTCCATGGTGTGATGCGCGCGGAGATATTATCTCGTATGCAACAACAAGGTATTCATTGCCAACAGCGCTTTATTGATATGGAAGAAATTTCAAAATTTGAAAGTCTGTTTTTCTGTAATGCCTTAAGTCCAATGAAAGTTGTGACTGAACTTAATCAGCAAACTTTGAATGTTCAAGCCTGTATTGAACTGTTTAATATCCTTCAACTGAATCAGATTCGTTAATATGTCCAGCACACAGAAAAATTCAAAAAAGAAAGCCAGAAAAGTTTTTCCATTGAAAGGTTTGATCATTCTATTCCTGGGTTTTATGGTGATGACTTCAGTCATCTTATGGTCAAGCTTATTTAAGGCTTACCCCGTCCAAAGTCAAAAGCAGATGCTGGCGATTGGAACTGGAGATACCTATTCAGGCTTTATTGATCGCTTAGCCAAAGAAGGTAAAGTCAGTTTTCCCATCATATTAAAACTTTATCAAAAAATTATGATTCATGACACCATGAAAGCCGGTGTATATGAAGTGCGTCAGGGCATGACTATTCGTCAAGTGATGGATATGGTGGCAAATTCTGAAAATGCGCAAATGAACCGTATTTTAGTGATTGAAGGAACGACCTTTAAACAGTTAATAGAACTTCTAAAGAAAGATGATCTAGTCACCAAAGAAGTGCTGAATCTTCCACAAGAGCAAATGTTGCAGGCGTTGAATATTCCATTTAAGCATCCTGAAGGTCTGTTTGCACCGGATACCTATTTCTTTGCCAAAGGCGAAACAGATAAAAAGATTCTGACAGATTTATATAATCGTCAAATGAAATCTTTAGATGCGGCATGGGCAAATCGTGCCTCGGATTTACCTTATAAAGATAAATATGAAGCCTTGATTATGGCGTCAATTGTTGAAAAAGAAACCAGTCTCGACCGTGAACTTGAACAGGTTTCCGGTGTGTTTGTGCGCCGTTTAAAAATGGGCATGCGTCTGCAAACAGATCCTACTGTGATTTATGGCATGGGAGATAATTATAACGGCAATATCACCCGCACTGATTTACGTACACCGACTTCTTATAACACTTATACCAATAATGGTTTACCGCCAACACCGATTGCATTACCCAGTCAAAAAGCCATTGAAGCTGCAATGCATCCCGATGCATCAAACAATATCTATTTTGTGGCAACCGGTAATGGTGGACATAAATTTACGGCAAGTTTAGATGAGCATAATCGTGCAGTGCAAGATTACTTGTCAGTTTTAAAATCGAAGCAGGAGTGAGGGATGTTTATTAGTTTTGAAGGCACTGAAGGTGTCGGGAAAACCACACTCATTCGTAAAATTTATGACTATTTAGAACAGCAGGGTCAGCAAGTCGTGCTTACTCGTGAGCCGGGGGGTACACCGATGGCAGAACAGATCCGTTCACTACTGTTGTCGGTTAATCATGAAGAAAGCATGGCCCATGATACCGAGCTGCTTTTAATGTATGCAGCACGCGCACAACATTTGCAGCAAGTCATTGTACCGGCCTTGACTGCGGGGAAAACCGTACTCTGTGATCGTTTTACCGATGCCAGTTTTGCTTATCAGTGTGCGGGGCGTGGCTTAAGCAAAGAAAAATTAAAGTTATTGAATGCAAATTTTGTCTCACATATGCCAAATATCACTTTTTGGCTAGATGCACCGACGGAACTGGGCATGTCACGCGCACGTGAGCGTGGTGCACTGGATCGGTTTGAACAAGAAAAAGCCACTTTCTTTGAGAAAGTACGGTCGGGTTATCAGGAACTTTGCGGGGAGCAAAGTGAACGGATTAAGCGCTTAGATGCTACACAAACCCCAGAACAGGTATTTGAACAGGCATTGGCTTATTTGGAATAATTTTTTAGATTAAAACAAAGATCAAAAATATCAGTGCTTAAAGCAGGTTATTCTTTTATATTCAGCATGATCAGGGATGAAGATAGAATATAAATGAAAAGTAGCAAAGCAGAGATTATTTCTTTTTTACAGGCTGAATTTCCACAAAGTCTGGAAAAATGTGAAATAGAAAAAGTGACTGAAAAAGGCGCATCCATTATTTATCGTGTGGGAGCTGCGGATTTAAGACCAGGTGGAACGGTGTCAGGACCGACCATGATGACTGCGGCTGATTATGCACTTTATATTGCAATATTGGGCGAGATCGGCATTGTCGCGTTGGCAGTCACCACCAGTTTATCCATCAATTTTTTAAGAAAACCTACAGCAGCACAGGATATTCGTGCGGTTTGCAAATTAATGAAAGTCGGCAAGGCACTGATAGTCGGAGATGTATGGTTGTATTCAATTGATTCGGAAGAACCAATTGCGCATGCTGTAAGCACCTATTCCATACCGCCTCAGCGATAAATAGCGATTATGCAGCGTTAAAAAGCCGAACAAACATGTTCGGCTTTTTACTGATTTGATCATTATTAAAATTTAAGTCTCAGCATTAACCAAAGGTGTTTCGACTTTAAAATTAGGTGGCATCAGTACAGTTTTACGCAATTCAGCCGAGAGTTCAGGATAATCCAAAGTAAAATGCAGACCGCGTGATTCTTTACGCTCCATCGCACAGCGTACAATCATCTCAGACACCAGAACCAGATTGCGCAGCTCAATCAGGTTTTTACTGACTTGATAATCATGATAAAACTCGGTGATTTCCCGTTTTAGCATTTCAATACGGTGTAGGGCACGTTCCAAACGTTTGGTCGTCCGCACAATACCGACATAGTTCCACATGGTCTGACGCAGTTCATCCCAGTTTTGTAGAATCACTACATCTTCATCCGGATTCATCGCCTGAGAATCATCCCAAGCGGGCACATGGGGAGATTCATATTGGGTATCAAACTGACTTTCAATATGTTTTGCAGCACTCATGCCATACACAAAACATTCTAAAAGTGAGTTGCTGGCCATTCGGTTAGCACCATGCAATCCGGTATACGAGGTTTCCCCAATCGCATAGAGTCCTTCAATATCGGTCTGGCTGTGTTCATCGACCACCACACCGCCGCAAGTATAGTGTGCAGCAGGAACCACCGGAATCATTTCTGTGGTGATATCAATACCCAGTTCTAACAAGCGCGCATATAGGGTAGGGAAATGTTCCTTCACAAACTCGGCCGGCTTATGGGTGATATCCAGCCACACATGACGAATCCCTAAACGCTTAATTTCATAGTCAATGGCACGTGCCACAATATCACGTGGTGCAAGTTCAGCACGTTCGTCAAAACGCAACATGAAGCGTTCACCATCGGGCAGACGTAAATAGGCACCTTCACCCCGCATGGCTTCAGTAATTAAAAATGAACGTGCTTGAGGGTGATAAAGACAGGTTGGATGGAACTGGTTAAATTCCATATTGGCCACACGACAGCCCGCACGATAGGCCATAGCAATACCATCACCAGTCGCTATATCCGGATTAGAAGTGTAGAGATAGGCTTTCATGGCTCCACCACATGCCAAAGCGGTAGAGGGTGCTAAGAAAGTATGCACTTTTTCAGTTTTTTCATCTAAAGCGTATAAACCCAGAGCGCGATTGCCTTGATCTTTCAGCCCTAATTTTTGGGAGGTAATAAGATCAATGGCAATGTAGTTTTCAAAAATAGTGATGTTTTGTTTTTCTTGAGCGCGTTCAACTAAAGTGGTTGAAATGGCACGACCGGTTGCATCTGCGGCATGAATAATACGGCGCTGTGAATGACCACCTTCACGGGTTAAATGCAATTGTTCTTGTTCGTCTAAGGTGAATTGGACACCATGTTTTAAAAGGAAATCAACCGAGGGTTTGCCGCCTTCAACCGTTTGTTTGACCGCCTCAATTTCACATAACTGTGCACCTGCAATCATGGTGTCATCAATGTGCTGTTCAATTGAATCGGTTTCATCTAGAACAGCCGCTACACCACCTTGTGCATAAAAAGTACTTGCATCTGTTAAAGTCGATTTTGCCAAAACTGCAATATTGAAATGATCGGGTAGCGATAAAGCCAGACTTAAACCAGCACCGCCACTTCCCACAATGATCACATCAAAATGATGCGTAGTGTTTAAATTAGACATGTCCATCAGCTAATTCGAAAAAAAAGTTCGCTAATAACACCGCTTTTTTGATCAAAAAACAAGAGCTAATATGCTAATGTATGATGAGAAAAAGTAATAAACCAACAAACTTTTAAGAAATCTTTAAGCTGTTGTTTATACAAATATAATCAAACATCTTATTACACCAGATAGACAAGGTTTATGCTAAAAAATGTCTACACATATTTATAACGAAATGGAGCGAAGGCTTTATATGAATAATCGCTATGTACAAAAAGGAATTTATGCTGTGGTATTTACCATGGCGGCAGTGCAAACCCAAGCAGCATCGACGGTCGACTTTTCTAATTTAGTTGAACAGGTCAGTCCTGCAGTGGTCAGTGTAAATGTCGTTAAAAAAATGACAGAGCAAGAATTGTTACAGCAGCAAGTTCCTGAAATATTGAAACGTTTCTTTGGCAATCGGGTGATTATTCCTCAACAACAGGCACCACAAGAAAAAACTGGATATGGTAGTGCATTCTTTATCAGCAAAGATGGTTATTTGTTGACGAATCACCATGTGGTAGAAGATGCATCTAAAGTCACGATCATGCTGAACGATCGCCGTGAAATTGATGCCACTGTGGTGGGAAGTGATGAGCGTACCGATGTTGCACTTTTAAAGGTTAATGGCTCGAATTTTCCTGAATTACGTACCGGTAATGTTGATCGACTCAGAGTAGGAGAGCCGGTACTGGCGATTGGTTCACCCTTTGGCTTTGATTATTCTGCATCAGCCGGCATTGTCAGTGCGAAAATGCGCAACATGATGGGGGAAACTTCAGTTCCTTTTATCCAGACCGATGTGGCTTTGAATCCAGGGAATTCGGGGGGTCCATTGTTTAACCAAAATGGTGAAGTGGTTGGGGTGAATTCGCGGATCTTTAGTGGGACTGGCGGATATATGGGCTTGTCTTTCTCTATTCCGATTGATGTGGCAATGGATGTGGCAGAGCAGCTGAAAAAGAATGGCAAGGTCACACGTTCATACTTAGGGGTAATGCTGCAAGATATCGATCGTACCCTTGCGGAATCTTATAACCTGTCCAAACCTGAAGGTGCGCTGGTGACACAGGTGGCACCAAATTCTCCAGCAGCCAAAGCCGGCTTTAAGTCGGGCGATGTCATTTTGAAATATAATGGAACACCCATTTCAAGAACTTCAGATTTACTTAATTACCTAAATCGAACCACACCCAATCAAAACATTCAATTGCAAGTTTTACGCGATGATAAAACCCGGAATATCTCAGCAACATTGACTACTGCCCCAGATGATACTCCAGCAAAAGTGGAACAAACTGCTGAACAAAAAGGTCCAGTTATCGGCGTGAGTATTCGTAACCTCACTGCCGCTGAACAAACGCAGTTGAATATCAAGGGCGGTATTTTGGTCGAGGAAGTGAAGCGAGGGGGAGTTGCTGCACAAGCACGTATGACGGCAGGGGATATTATTACTCAAATTAATAATAAAACCATTTTGAACAGTAATGATTTTATTAAATCTGTGTCTGAGTTGAAAAAAGGCTCAATTGCACGTGTTTCGGTAATTCGTCAAGATCAACGCGCAATTTTGGGCATGCGGATTGAATAGTCTCAATAAATGAACAGCGAAACCACTCTGAAAATGAGTGGTTTTTTATACTTTGCAATTTTACTCGATCTTAAAATTACGTAGACTGTGTTTCCTTGAGCGAAATTTTTGCAACGAGTACGGGTTTAAAGAATATATGAGCACAGTTTTTGATTTAGAAGTGACCGTTCAAGCAGAGCATATTGACAGTTTGGGACATGTCAATAATGTGGTGTATATGCAATGGATACAGGAAGTCGCTACTGCCCATATTGAAGCCTTGGGTTTGGGACTCAAGGAATATCTTGAGCTGAAACATGCGATGGTGGCAATTGAACATCATGTGCAATATCGAAAAGCTGCATTTGAAGGCGAAAAAATTATCTTGCGCACCTGGTTGAATGATCTTAACGCACTGTATTCTTTTCGCCAGTACGTGTTCTATCGTCCTCAAGATCAAAGTATTTTATTCACAGGAAATACCAAATGGGCGTGTATTGAAATTGCAACAGGTCGTCCAAAACGCATGTCACCGACGTTTACCCAAGCCTATCAACCGCTAGCAGCTGATATTAATCCGCTAGATTTCACCAATATTCATTTAAAAGGTGAAGATTGATCGCTACCTTCCTGTCGAGAAAAACTTAAAAGACCGGATTCAAGTGCTGTCATTATATGTATATAGCAATACTGGGATAAGGCAGATTGATCGCAAAGTTTTGCAGAAGAAACCGACTATTTTTAAAAGCTCACTGTATTTTTAACTATCTACTGCTTATACTGTGCAACATCTTCGGAATATCCTTTTTTGCACGTCATAAATACTTTGTTCATTCAAGTATGTGATTGTGTGTTTTGATTTAGAGTAGTTTATGGCAGTTGCTAAAAAGTCAGTTAATATCAATAATATACGAAATTTTTCGATTATTGCGCATATCGATCATGGTAAGTCGACACTTGCCGATCGATTTATTCAAACTTGTGGTGGTTTGCAAGCACGCGAAATGCAAGCACAAGTCCTTGACTCTATGGACATTGAGCGCGAACGCGGAATTACTATTAAAGCGACTTCGGTAACGCTTTATTATACCCATCCCAATGGTGAAGAATATCAATTGAATTTCATTGATACACCAGGACATGTGGATTTTTCATACGAAGTTTCTCGCTCTCTTGCCGCCTGTGAAGGTGCCTTGCTCGTTGTCGATGCTGCACAAGGCGTTGAAGCACAATCTGTTGCCAACTGTTATACCGCCCTTGAACAAGGTCTTGAAGTTCTTCCTGTTTTAAACAAGATTGATTTACCTCAAGCCGAACCTGAGCGTGTCATTCAAGAAATTGAAGATATTATCGGCATTGAGGCGACCGAAGCACCTGCATGTTCTGCAAAAACAGGTCTTGGTGTTGAGGGCGTTTTAGAAACACTTGTGAATGTGATTCCACCGCCAGTAGGTGATCGGGATGCTGCTTTACAAGCTTTAATTGTCGATTCTTGGTTCGATAATTATTTAGGCGTTGTCTCGCTGGTTCGCATCAAACATGGTCGTATCCGTAAAGGCGATAAAATGCTGGTCAAATCGACTGGTCAAACCCATATCGTGACCTCAGTCGGTATTTTTAACCCTAAACACACTGAAACAGGTGAGTTAGAAGCGGGTGAAGTAGGCTTTGTCATTGCCGGGATTAAAGATATTTTTGGTGCGCCAGTAGGGGATACCCTTACTTTGTCTACGACCCCGGACGTTGCTATATTACCCGGTTTTAAAAAGGTTAAACCGCAGGTCTATGCAGGTTTGTTCCCAATTGATGCCAGTGATTTTGAACCATTCCGTGAAGCACTGCATAAATTACAAATTAATGATTCAGCCTTGTTTTTTGAACCAGAAAGTTCTGATGCCTTAGGTTTTGGTTTCCGCTGTGGCTTCTTGGGTATGCTGCACATGGAAATTGTGCAAGAGCGTTTAGAGCGTGAATACGATTTAGACCTCATCAGCTCTGCACCAACGGTAATTTATGAAGCGTTAATGAAAAATGGCGAAACCATTTACATCGACAGTCCATCAAAAATGCCCGAGGGTTCAACGGTTGAAGATTTACGTGAACCGATTGCTGAATGCCATATTTTGGTTCCTCAAGAATACTTAGGTAACGTCATGACTTTATGTGTTGAGCGCCGTGGTGTTCAAAAAGAAATGAAGTTCTTGGGTAAGCAAGTCTCCCTGACCTTTGAAATTCCTCTAGCTGAAGTAGTAATGGATTTCTTTGACCGACTCAAATCATGTTCACGTGGTTTTGCCTCGCTCGATTACAACTTTGTCCGTTTTGAAAGCTCATCTCTGGTGAAAGTGGATGTGTTGATTAATGGGGAAAAAGTTGATGCCCTGGCAATGATTGTTCATCGTAATGATGCACGTCATCGTGGTATTGCACTGGTTGAAAAGATGAAAGAACTGATTCCACGTCAAATGTTTGATGTCGCGATTCAGGCTGCAATTGGTGCACAAATTATTGCGCGCTCAACTGTAAAAGCAATGCGTAAAAACGTATTGGCCAAATGTTATGGTGGTGACGTTTCACGTAAGAAGAAACTGTTGTCTAAGCAAAAAGAAGGTAAGAAACGCATGAAGCAAGTGGGTAGTGTTGAAATCCCGCAAGAAGCGTTCCTGGCTGTATTGAAAGTAGAAAGATAATAAAATTGAGGATATAAGCCGATGGATTTTGATTTTAATTTAATCCTTGTACCAGCAACACTAATTTTCTTTTTAGTGTGGTTGTTGGATAAGTTTGTCTTTAAACAAAGACAGACTCGAGGCAAGGATAATGAAAATTTCATTATCACCTGGGCGTATGACTTTTGGCCGGTGTTGGCCGTTGTCCTGATCCTGCGTTCATTTTTCTTTGAACCTTTTAATATCCCATCCGATTCGATGGTTCCAACCTTGGAAACCGGCGATTTTATTCTGGTCAATAAATTTGATTATGGAATACGTTTACCTATAGTAAATACCAAAGTGATTGACGTGGGTGAACCTGAACGTGGTGATGTAATTGTATTCCGTTATCCACCACAACCGACCATTAGTTATATTAAACGTGTAGTCGGTTTGCCCGGTGATCATATTGTTTATGATCACGGACAACTTTCTATTAACGGTAATAAGGTTGCTAAAGTTCCAGTTGAATTTAGCCGTGAAAAAGATATTTTAGATACGCCCACCTCGATTTATCATCAAGAAACGCTGGGTAAACATACCTTTAAAATGCGCGAGCTTGAAGATGTAAATGTTGCACGCCAAGCACCATTTATTAATTATGTTGAAAATGGTAAATACTCGGCTGAAAATGGTTTATATTGGGAAGTCAAAGTTCCACAAGGTCATTACTTCGCGATGGGGGATAATCGTGATCAAAGTGCTGACAGTCGTTTTTGGGGCTTTGTACCGGAAGAAAACTTAACAGGTCGTGCATTCTATATCTGGATGCATAAAGAGCCTGGTTTTAAATTGCCGTCATTTAATCGTAACGGTAAAATTGATTAAGCATGATTGGAAAAATAACAAATGCATAAAAATCAACAAGGGGCATCGTATATTGCAATTTTGATTGCAATTATTGGTTTTGCTTTTTTAGTGAAAATTGCTATTGCAGTGTGGGGACCGTATGTAGATGATCGTCTTATTGATAGTCAGATTACGGAATTAATGCAAAGCAGTCCAAAAAACATTGCGCCTTCTGAATTTGAGAAACAGATGGGGCAGCGTTTCGATATGAATGGTATACGTGACATCAGCTTTAAAGATGTTGCAAAAGTCATCAATACCGATGGTCTGCAAGTGAAAAAAGATTATGAGATAAGAAAGCCGTTCTTCCTCAATATAGATTTAGTGTTAAAGTTCGAGAAAAGTTTTGATCAAAGGTCAGTCCAAACTAAGTGATATGCACTTAGTCAGCCGTATCGGTTATCAGTTCAAGCAGCCTGAATTATTGCAGCTGGCACTGACACACCGCTCGGTGAGTCATAAATCTAATTATGAGCGTCTGGAATTTTTAGGCGATTCGTTATTAGGGATGATCATTGCCCATTATTTGTATCAAGCCTACCCTCATGAAAATGAAGGGCGTTTAACGCGTATGCGTGCCACATTGGTTCGTCAAGAAGCATTAGGCAAAATTGCAAACGATTTGAAACTTGGTCCGTGTTTAATCTTAAGCACAGGTGAGTTGAAATCGGGTGGACATCATCGAGAATCTATTCTTGCTGATACTGTAGAATCGATTATTGGTGCAATTTATGTCGACTGCGATGATTTAAAAGTCTTGCAAGAGATCGTACTGAAATGGTACGTGCCATATTTAGACCATATTGAGCCTACAGACCAACTCAAAGATCCCAAATCACGCTTACAGGAATATTTACAAGCGCGTAAAAAGCCTCTCCCTATTTACGATGTTGTGGATATTCAAGGCGATGCCCCGAATCAGCATTTCAAAGTGGAATGCATTATCGAGGGTTTGCCTGTATTGTACGGTGAAGGATCCAGTCGTCGTTTTGCTGAGCAAGCAGTAGCGGCAGATATCTTAAAACAATTGGAGCAGTAATCTGCATGACCACACATTCTGATCACATCGATGCTGATCACGAGCCGAAAAGCAACGGCAATGACCTGATTAATGATTTTTTCAGTTCACAAGGCACCATTATTCCTACAGATTTTAAAAGTGGATTTGTGGCCATTGTTGGACGTCCAAACGTAGGTAAATCTACGTTAATGAATCATATTTTAGGTCAGAAACTTTCTATTACTTCACGTAAACCGCAAACCACTCGTCATAAGATTGTCGGTATTGATACGCGTGAAAAGTCTCAGGCAGTATTCGTCGATACGCCAGGGATGCACAAAAAAGAAGTCCGTGCCATCAATAAAATGATGAACCGTGCAGCAAGCTCGGCACTACGTGATGTAAATCTGGTGCTGTTCGTTGTTGATGCTCAAAAGTGGACTCAAAATGATGAGCTGGTTTTGGAAAAACTGAAAAATGCTGAAATGCCAGTAATTTTAGTGATCAACAAAATTGACACTTTTGAAAATAAAAATAGTGCTTTGCCATTGATTCAAGAACGAGCGAAATTAATGAATTTCGCAGAAATTGTTCCTGTTTCAGCTTTACGTGCTTCAAATCTTGATCACTTGCGTGACACGATTGAAAACTATTTGCCGTTCCAGCCACCTTTGTATGCATTGGATCAAATTACCGATCGTTCAGAACGTTTTCTGGCGTCTGAAGTGATTCGTGAAAAGATCATGCGTCAGTTAGGTGAAGAACTTCCATATGATTTAACCGTGCAGATTGAGTCATTTAATACTGAAGAAGCAACGATTAATGAAAAAACCGGTCGTCCAAAACCAGCCTGTACCTACATTGATGCGACGATTTTTGTTGATCGCCAAGGCCAGAAAGCCATTGTAATTGGTGAAAAAGGTGCGAAGCTGAAAAAAATCGGTATGGATGCGCGTGCGGATATGGAAAAAATGTTTGAACAAAAGATCATGCTGACACTTTGGGTTAAAGTGAAAGGCGGTTGGTCTGATGACGAGCGTGCATTGAAAAGTTTAGGTTATAGCGATATCTAAGCATATAGATAAGTAACGCTTTTATAGGGAATGGTGATGATCAAAGTATTGGCAGTTGTAGCATGTGTTTTATTTCTGCAAGGCTGTATTCATAAACTTGTCACTGTCCCTGTAAAAGTCGCTTATAAAACGACGAAGGGCGTGGTTAAAGGTACTGCAGCCGTCGTAGGTGCCGTCATTCCTGATGGGGATGATGAAGAAACAGACTCTAAAAAGAAAAAAGACTAGATTTGATTATTCATGCGGAATGAAGAGTTGCATGGTTATTTAATCCATCACCGTAAATACCGTGAGCGCAGTCATATCGTGCATTTGTTTACGCAGGAGCATGGGCGCGTTGATGGAATATTGAGACAAACGCCACCTCCACAATATCAACCGATTGGCTTGCAGGCTTCAGGAAAATCGGATCTTAAAAATTTCACTAAACTTGAAATCGTCAATCAGCCGGTTTTTTTCTTTGGCGATGCCTTCTTTGCTGGTTTCTATTTGAATGAACTTATTCTTCGTTTATGTCCAGTTGAAGTCGAAATGCCTCAGACTTTTGTGCAATATCATCTGACTTTACAACAACTACAGCAATTGGCACAGCATCAAAACCCTCATCTTTTTCTCCGACAAATTTTGCGCCAGTTTGAGCATGCACTGTTAGAAGAGCTCGGCTATGCACTCGATTTTAGTATTGATGCCCAGCAGCATGAAATTCAAGAGGCGCAGCATTATATATTTCAGCTTAATGAGGGCTTTATCCCAACCGTCCAACAGTCACGTTCAACTTTAGCGGGACAGCATATTCTGTCGATGCGTGATTATGAAAAGGGTAGGGATTTTAACCCGGAACAGTTACAATTGTTGGCACAACTGTACCGGCAGATGATTACTTCTCTGTTGGGAGAGCGACCGCTGAAAAGTCGTCAATTGTGGGTTCAAAATACTCAATCTAAATCTTAATTTTTAATCATGGTTAGGAGATTATTATGGCTGCTTTGCTTGGTGTAAATATTGACCATGTGGCGACATTGCGACAGGCGCGCGGAACCACTTATCCCGATCCAGTCAATGCTGCATTGATGTGTGAACAAGCCGGTGCAGAAGGCATAACTTTGCATTTGCGTGAAGACCGTCGCCATATTCAGGATGATGATGTGCGTCGTATGCGTCCGTTACTAAAAACGCATATGAATTTGGAAATGGCAGTGACTCCTGAAATGGTTGAATTTGCTAAAGAAATCAAGCCGCATCATGTTTGCTTCGTTCCAGAAAAACGCCAGGAAGTGACCACTGAAGGTGGCCTGGATGTTTTGGGACATTTTGAAGAGGTCAAAGCCGCAACCCAAGCCTTAACAGCCATTGGTTGTGAAGTATCTTTGTTCATTGATGCCGATATTGCACAAATTGATGCAGCAATTGCCTGCGGTGCGCCAACCATTGAAATTCATACCGGTGCTTACGCAGATGCAAAAACACCAGAAGCACAGCAGCATGAACTTGAACGTATTGCTCAAGCTGCAGAATATGCGGCATCTAAAGGTTTATTGGTGAATGCAGGACATGGTTTAAATCTTGACAATGTCACACCCATTGCAAAAATCCCACAAATCCATGAACTCAATATTGGTCATTCCATTATTGCCGATGCTGTATTTGTCGGGTTGGCCCAAGCCGTTCAACACATGAAAGCTGTCATTAAATCAGCAAGATAAGTTTTTAGAATTATGTCGTCAATAAATTATGATGATCTCATGAAGCCCGTTTTGGGCTTTTTGGGATGTGAAACCCCTCAAGCATGGTTAGATGAAGCAATGAATAACCTCGAGTTACTCATGCAAGATCATGCCAATTGTGAAAAGAAAGCAGCAGGTACAGCCATGAACCTGATGTTTCGCTACACCTTCTTTACCGATTTGCAGATTAAATTGGCACAGTTGGTGCGTGAAGAAATGCTGCACTATGAACAAGTACTTGAACTGATGACCAAACGCGGACAGGAATGGCAATCCATTAGTGCTGGCCGTTATGCAGGTGGATTGCGTAAAGAGGTAAGGACGTATGAGCCTGAAGCTTTAATCGACATTATGATTATTGGTGCTTTTGTAGAAGCACGTTCCTGTGAACGTTTCTATGCACTTGCACCGCTGGTAGATGAAGATTTAGGTAAATACTATCGTTATCTGCTGAAGTCTGAATCTCGTCACTTTGAGGACTATTTGGCATTGGCCTTGGATGTCGCCCAAACCTCAAAGTTAAAAAATCCTAAAGAAGATATTCAGCAACGTATTGCACACTTTCGTGAATTTGAAAAGAATCTGATTTTAACTCCAGATAATTTATTCCGCTTTCATAGTGGTGTGCCGAATAAAGCGGCTTAATTTTTAGTCCTTAGACGTGTTCTTTAAAAAATCCTCTATTTCAAATGGAGGATTTTTTATATGTTATTTTTTAACGTTGAAATAAAAATTCCAATCTAAATGGATTAGATTGGCATCATTAAATTAGACTAATTTTTTATTTAAAATAAATTAAGCTTCAATGGTTTGAACCGCAATTTTCTTGGCAGGGTCGGCTTTACGACGTACAGCCGGAACCGGTTCGCCATAATATTGACGGTCGGCAAAGTAACTTGAACGAACCATCGGTGCAGCCCAGATATTTCTAAAACCCAGCTTATGACCATGTGCGGTATAGCGTTCGAATTCTTCTGGAGTAACGAAGCGGTCAATCGGTGCATGTTGCTTAGAAGGCTGTAAATACTGGCCAATGGTGATGTAATCCACATCATGTGCACGCAAATCATCCAGTAGAGCCAATACTTCTTCTTCAGTTTCACCCAGGCCGACCATCAAACCACATTTGGTTGGAACGTCAGGGCAGTATTCTTTAAACATTTTTAGCAGGTCTAATGAATGCTGGTAGTCTGAACCTGGACGCATGGCTTTATACAAGCGTGGCACAGTTTCAATGTTATGGTTAAATACGTCTGGTGGGCATTCCGTCATGATGCGTAAAGCCACATCCATACGACCACGGAAATCTGGGACTAGAATTTCAAGTAATGTTTTAGGACTTAAATTACGTGCTTCTTTAATGCAGTCTACAAAGTGCTGAGCACCACCATCACGAAGGTCATCACGGTCAACAGAAGTAATCACTGCATATTTCAGACCAAGATTGGAAATCGTTTCTGCCATATGACGTGGTTCATCAGGATCAAGTGCATTTGGACGACCATGTGCAACATCACAGAATGGGCAACGACGGGTACAGATATCACCCATGATCATAAAGGTTGCTGTACCACCACCAAAACATTCTGGCAGGTTGGGACAAGCCGCCTCTTCACACACTGTATGTAATTTTTGTGCGCGTAAAGTAGTCTTAATGCGCTGAACTTCATCAGGAGCCGCCATTTTGACGCGAATCCAGTCCGGTTTGCGTGGCGTTTCAACCGTAGGAATAACTTTTACAGGAATACGAGCGACCTTCTCTGCGCCACGAAGTTTGACACCCTGTTCTGGTTTACGGTTTTCAGACATATTGAACTTTTCCACTGTTTTTGACGGGGGAGATACTAGCCATAATAGCGCTTTTATTATAACGGACTTGAATCTAAATGGGGCAAAAAGGATATTCATTTAATAAATGTTGTCATCATTTAATATATGCAAGGTAAATACAGCAAATTACTCCTAATTACGTCATAATATACTGAAGATAGACTAGGTTTGAAGATAGGAGCGTTGAATGCCACGTAAGAAAGAGGTCGTTAGTGGAACTTTCGTCAAGTATGATGCGGTAGTTCTCGGTTCGGGCCCTGCGGGTGAAGGCGCAGCAATGAAACTTGCCAAATCTGGCAAGCGTGTTGCAATTATTGATATACGTGAGCAGTTAGGTGGTAACTGTACGCATGTAGGAACTATTCCAAGTAAAGCATTACGTCAAACAGTATCGAGTATTTTACGTTACCAGCGTGACCCGATGTTCCAAAAAGTGGGCGACTGGAAACAGTTCACCATGAAGCAAGTGTTGCGTAATGCACATAAAGTGATTCAGCAACAGGTTGAAACACACTCTCGTTTTTATGATCGCAATAAAATTGATATTTATCATGGTCGTGCTTACATTCAAGATAAAAATACCGCACTGATTTTCAGTGAAGACGGTATTAAAGAAACCATTATTTTTCAGCAATTGGTGATCGCGACAGGTTCGCGTCCGTACCGTCCAGCAGCGCTTGATTTTAATCATCCACGTGTATTTGATTCAGACAAAATTTTGGATCTTGATTTCCCAATCCAAAAAATCATCATTTACGGTGCTGGGGTTATTGGTTGTGAATATGCCTCGATCTTCATTGGGCTGGATCATAAAGTTGATTTGATCAATACACAGCACAAATTATTAAGCTACCTTGATGACGAAATTTCTGATGCCTTGTCTTACCGTTTGCGTGAACAGGGTGTATTGATTCGTCATAATGAACAACTGGATCATCTTGAAACATTTGATGATCACGTGGTGATGCATTTACAAAGTGGTAAGAAAATTAAAGCCGATGCCATTTTATGGTGTAACGGCCGTTCGGGTAATACCGATGGTTTGGGTCTTGAAAATGTAGGGATTAAACCAAACAGCCGTGGTCAGTTAACAGTGAATGAGCATTACCAGACTGAAGTAGAAAATATCTACGCTGCCGGTGACGTGATTGGCTGGCCATCACTTGCTTCTGCTGCTTATGACCAAGGTCGTTGTGCAGGTTCAAACATGAGCGGTGAAGATGTTGCACCAGTAACGGATATTCCGACAGGTATTTATACCATTCCGGAAATTTCATCGATTGGTAAGACTGAACAACAATTGACTGAAGAAAAGATTCCTTACGAAGTCGGGCAAGCGTCTTTTCGTCATTTAGCGCGTGCACAAATTACTGGCGATACTGTGGGTGAATTGAAGATTTTGTTCCATCGCGACACGCTGGAAATTTTAGGAGTGCATTGTTTTGGTAATAATGCTTCAGAAATTATTCACATTGGTCAAGCGGTGATGAAGAGTGGTAACAACACGATTAAATATTTTGTTGAAACCACATTTAACTATCCGACTATGGCGGAAGCCTACCGTGTAGCAACTTTAAATGGTATGAACCGTTTGTTCTAAGATGTGTTTAATTCTTAGATTTTAAAACCCGCAAGTGAGCTTGCGGGTTTTTTTTATGGAGAATAAAAGCCAAATTTTAACAACTATAAAATGAGTAGGATAAGAGTGAATTCATCAACTCTGTAGACTGTATGAGTTGTGACAACCCGCAATAAAATCAACTCAATCCAGTTTGGTTAGTGGATAACAATATGCTTAAATTTTTAGCGCTTTTTGCTCATTTCAGATAACAAATCGAGTTGTATTTCTTGGATCTGAGCCAATCTATCCCACTGGTGCATTAATAGATGATCTAATTTTTCATGCAAATGTTGAATTTCAAGCTCGGCTTTTAAGTTGATTTGATAATCATTTTGTGAACGCAATCGGTCTTTTGCTTCCTGTCTATTTTGGCTCATCATAATCACCGGTGCTTGTATAGCCGCTATACAGGACAGGATTAAATTTAATAGGATAAAAGGATAAGGATCAGCAGGATGCGAGACCATAATCACAGTATTGACAATAATCCACAGGGCTAAAAAAATAGCAAAACAAATCAGAAAAGACCAACTCCCCCCGAAAGACGCAATTTTATCTGCCAGCCTTTCCCCTAATGTCCACTTTTGATCTAGCTTGGTTTCAACATTTTTCGTGATAAGTTCATGCTGTTGCATACTGTTAATCACTTCATACTCAAGATCAGTCACTTCACCTTTTTCAGACTTTAACAATGAGTGAACATACTGTATTCGATACTTGGTTAAATCTGCTTGGCAAATATAGCTATGAGGTGACCATTCTGGAAAATCGTGTGAAATTGCTTCTGTAATGACCTTGCGTACTGTACCCATGGGGATGAGATTTTTTAGAGGGTAATGTTTTGCACAAACCATGCATTTATAGCATTCATTTTTTTCATTCATAAGCGCGCTCTTTTTTAATAATCCTGAAATAATTGAATAAATTTTTATCGATTGTATTTTAAACACATTTGGGGTTTTTCACTGCCTATATTATTAATTTTTTCTATGGCAAATATAGAGTTCAGTAAGTTCTTGATAATGTAGCTTAGTCATTTTTGCGGCAAGGGGTAAATTGACCCAAAGCTGAACCATATTTAGTACAGTATTATTTTGAGCAAAATCTTTGCAATATTGAATTGAGCAATTTAAATGCTTAAACGTGCAGAGCTAGCTTGAGCATCATAATTCACCAATTCCACTTCACTTCGTGCATTTAGTCCAAGCGCTTTGCGACCACTTTCAGGGTGGGTGCGTAGCAATGGATGTGGATAAGCGTGCCCAATAATCGGTTGATCTTTAAAGCGGTATAGCGGACTTGAGCCATAACCATTGGTATCATTGTGAATCTGTTGTCTGCGTACAAAGGGGTTATAGGTGATCAGTTGCAACTCATCAATATGTTTTTGAGTATCACGGTCTAAAACTTCATAAGCCTTAAGGGTATTAAACCATGCGGTTTGACCACCATCTTCTGGAAGTTCTATGGCATAGAGTAATGAGCCGAAAGAAGGTTGTGGGGACCATAGATGATCGGCATGCAGTGAAAGCTCACCATGCCCAGTATAATCGCCTTGTCTCACTGCATTAGACACAGGAACGACATCAGGTGGAGTTACCCGTATCCGATTATGTTGCCAGTACAGGATTATCTGCACATAGATTAGTGTTAAACTTTTAATATAAACAGCAAAAGAAAGTAGTTTTTTTCTGTTTAAGTGCTTATTTTTAAACATTAATGTGGACAGAACGCTTGATTGAAATATTCAAACAGTTGCGGTGTTTTAAACCACAATAGAATGGCCAGACTGAGTAAACCTACTATTGCTAGGCCAATCAGGCTTTTTAAGCCGCGTATAGAATCAGTCATGAATTACAGCCTCCTCATTGACAAAGAAATGTACCAGCACACCCACTAGACTCAGCACGATCGAAAAGATCCAGACCATATTGTAATTGCCGGTCATATCGTGATTGAGACCACCGAGCCATCCGCCAAAAAATGAACCGACTTGATGGGTGAAAAAGACCAGACCGCTGAGCATGGAGAGGTATTTTACTCCGAACATATTCGCGACAATACCATTGGTGAGCGGTACCGTAGATAGCCAGAGTAATCCCATAATCACCCCAAAGGCATAAATTGTCCATGTGGTTAAAGGGAGTGCCAAAAAGCCAATAATCGCGATGCCACGAAGGCCATATAATCCCATCAATAATTTTGGCTTGGAATATCTTCCACCGAGCCAACCTGCGCTGTATGTACCGACAATATTAAATAAACCGATTAAAGCCAGAAAAATGGTTCCGGTGGTTGCATTGAATCCATGATCAATCAGATAGCCGGGTAAATGAATGCCAATAAATACCACTTGGAAACCGCAGACAAAAAAGCCCAAGGCCAAGAACCAAAACGGGGTATGGTTTTTGGCAATCACCAAGATTTGTTTAAAACCTAAAGCGGGTTTATCGACATCTGATGATGCCTGAGGAGCGACATACATCGGTGCTTTTAGCATCCATGCCAAAGGAATAATCAGGGCAATGAAAATGGCACTCACTACCAAGGCTGCTGACCAACCAATGTTTTGTAAAAGCAGTAAGGTCGATGGCAACATAATAAATTGCCCAAAAGAGCCTGCTGCACTGGCAATCCCCATTGCGAGGCTACGCTTTTCAGGATGAGCAGCACGTCCCACAGCAGAAAGTAATATCGGGAAAGATGTTGCAGATAAGGCTAAGCCTAAGATTAAACCCACGCTTAAATTTAGCATTAAGCCTGTGGAGCTGACTGCCATAAGCAATAAGCCGATGCTGTATAAAGCGCCGCCTACAGCCACCACAATCTTACTGCCATACTTGTCCGCAAAAGCACCGGTGATGGGTTGTACCGCACCCCAGATTAAGTTCTGCAGCGCAATGGCAAGGCTAAAGACATTATGCCCCCAACCAAACTCATGACTCATGGGTACCAGATATAAACCAAAAGCATGTCGTACACCCAGTGATAACGCCAGAATCAGCGCACTTCCAATTAACATGTAAATAAGAGGTTTGGAAAAACGGATATCTGACATAATTCATCCATGAAGCAATTGCGGTTGTCACTATGGTATTAGATTCTCAATAGTGAAGCGATTAAATAAAATTTAAACAAAAGATAAAATTAAGTTATAGAACGTTTTATGAAATCAAAAAAAGACGACATAAAGCCGTCATTTTTTCAAAGATAAACTTAGAAGCGAATACCCACACCTGCATAAGCCAAGACTGGGTTGATTTCAATATCGGCTTTAGAGCGGATTAATTCACCGTGGGTCGCATCAGTCACGGTAATCGTGGTTTCATTTTTCATATGCGCGTAGGAAACTGAACCGACTGCAAACCATTTATCATTAAAGTCATAGGTGAACCCAAGTGTGGCGATAGGCGCAATGGCATCGGTTGCTTCCAGATCAACTTTGGGATTGGCTTTGCTCAGTTTACCCTCTAGAGAAGCACCTGCATTACCTTCTTTGATATTGGCAATCATATGACCCGCCGCAATTAAATCTTGTTCTGTACGCGGATTAATTTCTAGTTCGTTAAAATAAGCATACATGACGCCTAAACCGACATAAGGGCGGAACTTATTCACACCGGTTTTACCAAAATGATATTGCAATTCAAATGCAGGCGTCCATGCACGGGCTGTAGCAGCAGGACCATTGGCTTCTAAATCTGTAATAAAGATATCATTTTGCAGATCAATATTCAGAAATTCCAGAGGTAACTTGCCAATTTGTGGGGTTGCTACTGCAGAAAAAGGTGCATAAATTTTGCCTTTACCTTGCAAGTCGACTTTAGGGGGAATGCCGGCTTTCATTTCAAAGGAAATATTATCAGTAAAGAAATAGTTGGTCAAAATGCCGAGAGTCGTAACATCATCTGCCTCTAAGCCTGTCCCGGAGTTATGCCATTCCTCTAAACCTTGGATCTTTGCACTACCACTGAGTTCGCTGTCTAATTGACCACCTGTAAGAAAACCTAAACCCTTTAATACGGTCGCCAGTGCTTTTTGGTCTACTGCGGGATTTAGGTTATTTAATACGGTATTGACTTGAATATCGCCATTTTTGGAAACTTCCCCATTTTCAACCGCAGTATTGACTTGGAAGGGTTGAGCCTTCCCTTGCGGCATGACATGCAGTGCACCGACAGATACAGAAAAGCGTTTAAATCCATCGCCATCTTTTAAACTAAAATAGGGTGAATCGGCATAACTGATTGCAGGTAGAGCAGCAAGAGACGAGATAATACAAAGTAACGACTTGTTCATTTAGGGACTCCATGTCCATTTTACATTTTTAAGTTTTTTTCTAATGGCTATTATATGGTTGAAGAATCACCTAAATGTTACTTAAAAATATAATTCTGGTTGTGTTCCTGTAAGATTTTTGCTTATTTGTTATCAACAACATAGAGAAGAATAATTTTTTGTAACTTTATTTTTTGCTAATAGGTAAAGTTATAAGCCGGTTGAATGAAAGATAATAACGCGAATATTGGGATATTTTTAAAGCATTTTAATCACTAACTTAAAGCTGATGCGAAGTCAGACCTCATTATTTACGCCGTCGGTGAAGCATTGAATAAGGTAGGGATATGAAGCATCTAAAATCGTATCTCGCACTTGGAGACATTTTTCCGTACAATATGTCTCAGAAATCCTTGAGTGAATCACATGAGCACCCAAAATACTCCCAAGAAAAAACCATTGGTCAATTTGCCTTTCCCAATTAAAAAAGAGAATGGGCAAAATGCTGATGAAGTGTTAGAAGACTTGCGTCCCCGTCCAGAGCGTTATGTTGATCGTACCTGGATGCCACCTCGCGGTACACGCCGTTCGATGGGAAAGCGCTAAGCTTTCAAATAAAAAAAGCCATGGTTTTTGCCATGGCTTTTTTTATTTGACTAACGCGATACATGTCACTTAATCAAATCTCATTAAACGTTGGTTTTCTTGCTGTTCAGATAGTAATTTCTTTTATTCTGATACATCGTCATGTCAGCACGTTTTAGCATCTCTTCCATACGTTCATCCGCATAATTGGTGGCATAACCGATCGACAGACTGATCTGTTGAGTGGAATAAAACTGGTTGTCTACCAATAAAAGTTCTTGCAGGCTTTGCAAACAGTTTTGTAGCGCGGCTTCATCCGCACCCGGCAACAGGATAACAAACTCGTCGCCGCCAATTCGGCAGGCAGAATACAGGGTTTGCTGAACCACCTGATTCAATACATTGCCCATACGTTGTAATAAACGATCACCGGCATCATGACCTAAACTGTCATTCAGTTCTTTTAATCCATTTATATCCATAAAAATACAAGACACAGGACGCTGTATATTGCGTTGTAAATAATTTAATTCAGTTGTATAAAAAGAACGGTTATACAGTTTGGTCAGCACGTCATGCTTACCTAGATATTCCAGATATTTTTCAGCTTTTTTACGTGCGGTGATATCCGTGAGCGCAACCTGAACCATTCCCCAATTATTCAGGTAATCCGGGAATACCGTAAATTGCAGCAGTACGTGGCGGATGCTGCCATCAAGTGCATAATTCACCGCTTCACGCTGATGATGAATATTGCCATTCCAGAGCTCGATTAATTGCTCTCGAAAAGTCTGGGTCATTTCTTGGGCAAAAACTTTGTGCATATTTTTAAACAAAACGTCTTTATTGGGCGCACCAAATAATTCAAGCGTGGCCTGATTGACATCAATGATCAGAATGTCTTTGATACATTCATTGATGAAATCATTATGCACATCCAGAAAAGTACTGAAGTCTTCAATACCTAAATGGCGTAATTGATCTAATTTAACTTTAATTTGGCTGAAATCCTCCACCCAAAGTGAAGTGGGTGAATACGTAAAACGGGCTTCGGCAAGATGTCGGCTTTTTTCTTCAAGACGGCAGGCTTCGGTATAAGAGGTAATATCTTCAGTGGTAATTAATAGTAACGATAAATCATGTTCATGTTGCGGCAGGACAATACCCTTAAGCTGAATATCCAGGCGCTCTCCAGTCAGGTTGTAGTTCACTGCAGAATTGGAAAACTGGGTTTCGCCATTCCATAAAGCAAGCAGCTCCTTGATATGGGTCTTGCTCATATCTTCTTTAAAAATTAAATCAAGATTTTGATGCAAATGTTCAAAGTCTTTGGCTTGATACAGTTCCAGAGTTTTAGAATTTACTTTTAATAATTTAATTTTTCTTGCACATTGCAGAATACGCGATTCATCTTGCTGGAGAAAACCTAACAAATCTTCAATCCCCTGACTGCGCCAGAGATCAAATTGCTTTTTGACTTCACTAAAGTCTTCTAGCCACATGGCAATGGGGGACAGTTCAAAAAAGGGAGAATCCAACATTTCCATTCCAGAAGCTCGACATTTTTATTTAAATTTAATAATGCAGTATAAGGGTAGGAAAATGATTTTAAAATAACGTGATAGGTAAAATAATATTTTTACTAATAAGGATTAAGTCACAAAATATTCTATTTCTTTACTAAAGAAGCCAACTTATAAATTGGCTTCTTTTATTGAAATTAAAAATTAGCGATTTTTTCTGCGTGCTTTATTTTCAGGTTTTGGGGCAGGAATTTCCCGTTCGCCTAGCCAGACATCAATAAAATCTTTTTCATTAATGTTGTACAGTTCAAGTAAGGCTAAAATTACGCCGCCAAACATCATCGAACCTTCAGAGTTACTTTGCCATTCAAATATTTTCCCGTTTAACACATGCAAAATATCTGAAACTTCAAAGCTACGATCACGACCGTTACTGTCGGTTGGGTAAATTTCTGTATTTAAAATAATTCTTGCAGCACTTTTTTCGCTTTCTGACAAATCTAGACCAGTAACCACGTCATCATCACGGGTGGAAAAAATCACGTCATCGGTAAAAACCGTTCTTAAGAAATGACGGGTCAGCTTGGGTAAGGCTCTTTCTACAAAAGGACGGAATGAACTTGGGAAAATCACATTATGGGAAATGCCCTTAAACATCGGCGCAATCTCTTCAGTTTTATAACCGGCAATCCCACAACCCACCGAGGTGATGAAATAAGTGATCTTGGGATGATTTTTGGTATATATCTTGAAATCATCAATATAGTGCTGAATTTGTGACAAGGGCATTTGTTGCAAATGCTCATTCATGGTCGGAATAGCATAGCTTTGACCGGACCAACCGCGACCCACACCGGTAATCGCACCAAAGTGCTCAAGCGCAGTACGTGCAGCTCCACCTGAGTGCAGTCCTGCCATATTGCTGCCAAAAACAAACACCGTATCTTCAGGTAAGCTTTTTATAATATTTTCATCGTGATAGTGATATGACATAGGTGAATACAATCGTGATGGTCTTTCTTCATGTTGCAATTGAAAGAGCAGATGGTCAAGTGAAAGAATCAGTATTTTTAAATTTAGTCTACAGATCATAAATGAAGATAAATTTTTCAACCTGTTTCAACCATATTTGCTTATAAAAACTGATTTAGGAACCAGACTTTATTCTGTTGGTTTAAAACTGTTAAGAGATAAAAAAAGAAAACGGAAAATATAAAACATCTAAAGTGGTGAAATATACAAATATAGATATCCCGATATTGCATGTTGAGCTTTAGCCCTCATATTATTGGAATTGTATTATTGTATAGAAGCTGAAAAACATGTCGGATAGTCAACAACCTTTTGAGTTAGTGACCAGCTATCAACCTGCGGGTGATCAGCCGCAAGCCATTGAAAAACTGGTCAATGGTATTGAAAAAGGCTATCACGACCAGTTGCTATTAGGGGTAACAGGTTCAGGGAAAACCTATACCATGGCCAATGTCATTGCCCGGACCCAACGTCCCACTATTGTCATGGCGCACAACAAAACCTTGGCTGCACAGCTGTACGGCGAATTTAAGTCATTTTTTCCGAATAATGCGGTTGAATATTTTGTCAGTTATTACGACTATTATCAGCCAGAAGCCTATGTTCCATCTTCCGATACTTTTATTGAAAAAGATTCTGCCATTAATGATCATATTGATCAGATGCGTCTTTCAGCAACGCGGACATTATTAGAACGTCGCGATGCCATTATTGTGGCTTCCGTTTCTGCAATTTATGGTTTGGGTGATCCGAATGCCTATATGAGCATGTTGCTGCATATTGTGCAGGGCGATCGAATTAGCCGTGATGATATTATTCGCCGTCTAGTCGAGATGCAATATACCCGCAATGAACTCGAATTTTTACGTGGTACTTATCGTATTCGCGGTGAAATCATGGATATTTTTCCGGCCGAATCGGATCAGAATGCAATTCGTATCGAACTGTTTGATGATGAAGTTGATTCCATTCGCTGGTTCGATCCATTAACCGGAAAAATGGTACGTAAAGTACCGCGTGTCACCATTTATCCTAAAAGTCATTATGTGACACCGAAAGATAATCTGCAGCGTGCTATCGGTACCATTCGTGAAGAACTGAAAGAGCGCTTGGTGTTCTTTCGCGAGCATGACAAATTATTAGAAGCACAACGGATTGAACAGCGCACCCGTTATGATCTGGAAATGATGCAGCAGTTGGGCTATACCAACGGGATTGAAAACTATTCACGCCATTTATCCGGTCGCCCAGCGGGTGAAGCACCACCGACCTTGTTTGATTATATTCCTGACGATGCTTTACTGATTATTGATGAATCACATGTGACGGTTCCGCAAATTGGCGCGATGTATAAAGGTGACCGGTCACGTAAAGAAAATCTGGTCAATTATGGTTTCCGTTTGCCGAGTGCTTTGGATAACCGTCCAATGCAATTTGAAGAATGGCAGCGCATAGTTCCGACCACCATTTATGTCAGTGCCACGCCGGCAAAATATGAGCTGGAAAGATCTGAGCAAATTGCCGAGCAGGTCGTCCGTCCAACGGGTCTGATCGATCCCGAAATTGAAGTTCGTCCGGTCCTGACCCAAGTCGATGACGTGCTTTCAGAAATCAATCTGCGTAAGGATATAGATGAACGTGTATTGGTTACGACGCTAACCAAGCGTATGGCGGAAGATTTAACTTCATATTTAAAAGAATATGGAATAAAAGTCGCTTATTTACATTCGGATATCGATACCGTAGAACGGGTAAAGATTATTCATGACTTGCGTTCAGGTGTGCATGATGTGCTGGTCGGGATTAACCTGTTACGTGAAGGTCTGGATATGCCAGAAGTATCTTTGGTGGCGATTTTGGATGCCGATAAAGAAGGCTTCTTGCGATCAGAGCGTTCACTGATTCAGACCATTGGTCGGGCCGCGCGTAATGTGAAAGGTAAAGCAATTTTATATGCTGACCGTATTACTGATTCTATGCGAAAAGCGATTGACGAAACCGACCGACGTCGCGCTAAACAAATCGAGTTCAATACGCTACATGGGATTACGCCGCGCAGTACTAAGCGTCAAAATAATAAAGATATCGATACCGGTGAAGTGCTGACTGATGATCAGATTGATGCAAATATATCGGATCAGGCCCGTGCTTTAAGTGCAGATGAACGTCATATTCTGGCCGATCCTAAGTTGCTGGCGAAGCACATGTCTAAGCTGGAAAAAGAGATGTTGAAAGCATCGAAAGAATTGCAGTTTGAGCAGGCAGCACGACTGCGCGATGAGATTGTCCGCCTAAAAGCACAGATGTTAAGTTAAGTAGAAATGAAGTAGAAAATTAATTTTTTACTGCAAAATCATTACATAACACTACAGTATCACTGAGCTGGAATGGTTATTTTTAAATTGAGATTCACTTTATAACTCTTAAATTTTGACTTGAAAGGTAGCTTTATGACAACGAATGATCTTCCTAAAGCCAGCTTTAAACTGGCTAAAATTGCGTTAGGCGGAGCCGTACTCATTGGCTTGGGTATGGCAACAATGGCTTATGCACAAACCAAGCCTTTGCATACTGTTGAGAAAGTCGAATTAGATAAATATTTAGGCGTTTGGTATGAAGTTGCCCGTAAGCCGATGTACTTTCAAAATAAGTGTGATCGCGATGTAACTGCTACTTATACCTTAAATGAAAATGGCAATGTTGGGGTAGATAATCGCTGTTATAGTAAAGATGGAAAATTAAACCATTCTGTCGGTGAGGCATTCATTCAAAATGCGCCATTTAATACCAAGTTGAAAGTCAGTTTCTTACCGGAATCTGTTCGCTGGTTGCCGGTAGGACGTGGGGATTACTGGATCTTAAAAATTGATGATGCTTATCAAACGGTATTGGTCGGTGAGCCACGCCGTAAATATCTCTGGGTGCTGTCTCGTTCAGCACATCCAGATCAAGCCGTGGTCAAGGAATATCTAGATTATGCCCAATCAATAGGCTATGACATTGGTGATGTGATTCATACTAAACAAACCCAGAAATAATCTTAAAATATTGACGAATAAAACCATGCTTCGGCATGGTTTTTTATTGCATGGTTAAATTGAAGGGTGAATTATAAAGTTTTCTTTGAGTGTAATGTTTATAATGCCGGCGAGATAAATCCAGAGATACAAGATGTATAAAGGCGTAGCTTTGTCAGTATTGGCATCGGTCACTTTTGGGGTTTTGTATTTCTACACCCAATTTTTGAAACCGCTTGATAGCGAACAGACTTTTGCTTGGCGCATGTTGGCTACACTACCATTTTTAACGTTATTTATGTGGTGGACAGGTGATTTAAAACATATTACAGAAATTTTTAAACGAATTTTCAAGCAACCAACTTTATTGATCTGGCTGATCATCAGTTCACTTTTATGCACCACCCAGCTTTGGTTGTTCTTATGGGGACCAATAAATGGACGGGGCTTGGAAGTGTCTTTAGGGTATTTTTTGCTCCCCTTGGTGATGGTGCTGATTGGTTGTGTACTTTACAAAGAAAAACTGTCCAGATGGCAGACTGCAGCAGTTCTTTTTGCCAGTCTGGGTGTAGGGCATGAATTGTGGCGTATCGGTGGTATTGCATGGGAAACGGTGTATGTTGCTGTGGCTTATCCAGTTTATTTCTTTTTAAGACGGGCTTTTAAAACTGACCATTTGGGTGGTTTTTGGTGGGATTTATTGTTAATTCTTCCCGTTGCTATTTATTTAGCCACAGTGTATAGCGACTCTTTGGCTTTAATGGGTCAATTTCCACACTTGATCTGGGCGATTTTGGGATTGGGCTTTTTGAGTGCCTTGGGATTGGGAAGTTATATTCTGGCGAGCCGATATTTGCCCTTTGTGATATTTGGATTGCTAAGCTATCTCGAACCGGTATTGCTGGCCTTTGCTTCCATTGCATTAGGTGAAAGGTTAGAAACGGCAGAATGGTTAACCTATATTCCAATTTGGTTGGCAGTGTTACTTCTGGTGATCGAAGGTGCAATTCATCTGTGCAAACAACAGCAAAAGCAAAAGGCTTTAGCCCAAAATCTGGAAAATTATCCCGATCGTTTAAAGTAAGTGCGCTGGATTTTTGAATTCTGTTTGATAAAGCAACATTTGAACCCGATGTATGGTTTTACAATAAAATGTGGTGGTGTGCGGCTTTCGGTATGAAAATCAAAAAAATAATTACAGCTATTTCGTCAATTTATAATGAATATAGAGCAAAATATGCGAGCCAGAATGAGCTTTTGATTCAAACTTCCCGATAATTCCTTTACAATTGTGGGGTTTTGAAATTTATGCCTAGATATACAATTAATTAGAGGACGTATCTGTGAGCAAAGAGACTATCATCGCCCTACATGCAGATCACCAAGGTCGCTGGAAAAACCGTGAAGAAATCGCGGAACATATGATTGCCTTGATTGGTCAGTTGTATCGTGAAAAAAATATCGTGACTTCTGTATTCGGTCGTTCTTTAGTTAACCGTTCAGTTATCCAGATTTTAAAAGCACACCGTCGTACCCGTGTGATGGATGTTGAACTTTCTGTGGTTAACACTTTCCCAATCTTAGAAGCATTGGCTAAAGTTGAGAAAATTGGTTCTGCTGAAATCGATCTAGGTAAACTGGCTGTTGAATTTAAAGAAAAAGGCGGCGACATCGATGCCTTTGTTGCTGATGCCGTTAAATCTTTAGAAGGTAATCCTGCAACTGTTGAACCTAAAGATGTTGTTCTTTACGGTTTTGGTCGTATCGGTCGTATCCTTGCCCGTTTGATCATTGGTCAATCTGGTTTGGGTCGCGGTTTAAGCCTTAAAGCAATTGTTGTACGTAAATCATCTGATGGTGATTTGGAAAAACGTGCATCTTTACTTCGTCGTGACTCAATTCACGGTCCATTTGCGGGCACCATTTCTGTAGATGAAGAAAATGAAGCAATTATTGCCAACGGTAACTTCATTAAAGTCATTTATGCTTCAAGCCCAAGCGAAGTGGATTACACTGCTTATGGTATCAATAACGCTCTAGTGATTGATAACACCGGTAAATGGCGTGATGCAGAAGGTCTTGCTGAACACTTGAAATGCCCGGGCGTTGCTCGTGTGGTATTGACTGCACCAAGTAAAGGCGAAATGAAAAATGTGGTGTATGGCGTAAACCATACTGATATTTTAGATGAAGACAAAATCATTTCTGCTGCAAGCTGCACAACCAATGCAATTACACCTGTATTAAAAGTGTTAGATGACAAATACAAAGTGCTGAATGGGCATGTTGAAACTGTTCATTCTTTCACCAATGACCAGAACTTGATCGACAACTACCACAAGGCAGATCGCCGTGGTCGTGCTGCGACTTTGAACATGGTGATTACTGAAACTGGTGCTGCGAAAGCGGTTGCTAAAGCACTTCCTGCGCTTAAAGGCAAGTTGACTGGTAACTCGGTACGTGTTCCAACGCCTAACGTATCGCTTGCTATTCTGAACTTAACCCTTGAGAAAGAAGTTGATCGTGAAGAAGTGAACGAATACATTCGTCAAATCTCAATCAACTCAAGCCTTCAAGGTCAAATCGGTTATACAAATTCGACTGAAGTTGTATCTTCTGACTTTATCGGTTCACGTACTGCAGGTGTATTTGATGCGCAAGCAACAATCACTTCAGGTACTCGCCTAACTGCATATGTTTGGTACGATAACGAAGTAGGTTACAGCTGCCAAGTATTGCGTATCGCTGAACAAATGTGTGGCGTAAGCTATCCAAAAGTTCCTGCTGAAACAAATGCATAATTTGTAAAGTAGTAAAAGAGCTTCATTTGAAGCTCTTTTTTTGTCCTGATAAAATGAGAAGCTTGCACTGTAAATGGACTTCACTCTTCAATATCTGAACTGAACTGAACTGAACTGAACTGAACTGAACTGAACTGAACTGAACTGAACTGAACTGAACTGAACTGAGCGACAAGCAAATTGGCATAAGCATGGATTTTATCTATTAAGCTAAGGTCGCTTTTACTTGATCTTTAATGGGTGTGCTTTGTGACTCATGATATTTTCTAAATCTTTGCTCTTACTGAACATTGTACCTTTTTCAGTTTGAATATTTGCATCGACAATGACATCCACTAAACCGGCAGCTAATCCAGCTTGTAATAAAGCTTGGCTATAATCTTCAGTATTTAAGTTTTGATAAGCGACAGCTTTGCCTGAAATTTCGGCAATGTCCTTTGCAAGATTGGCCAGGGTGAAATTGCCAGAGCCTACAAGCTTATAAGTTGTATGGTCATAAGCTTGCAAGACTAAAACTTTTGTTACGGCTTTTGCATCATTTTGAGATCAAGATGGACAAAATTCTCAAATCTGCCCCATATAAAGTGCCGAATTCAAGAGCATTAGCTATTGCGTCTAAATAGTTCTGGCTATACCCGTTGTTGCGTAAAAATATATTTTAATCTGCTGGCTTTAATCAGCGTTTCTGCCTCTGGGGGATAAATCTAAAGCTGATATTACTCATTGAATAAGCCGGTATAAGCAAAATAACCAAACTCTGACTGGTTGGCATCCTCAATTAAGGCTTGATGCTTTGTTGCGCGAGACCTATTGCATTGGCTTAAATATGTAGCAGTTTATCAATCTGTGACCATGCCGAAGAGAGCGTTTTAGGTGCATCATAATCAGAGTGACGTAGTTCAGCTTTTGCTTTTAAACGGATTTTCTTAGATACATTTCGAATCAGTATCACTATGTTTAGCGCCACTATATTGTCTGTAGCGGTATTTTTAATAACGAAGCAATGGCGCATTGATCGAGTTGACCTGCAGCACAGGTAATTATAATTTTCATTCTAAAAAGCGCTGCATTGTTTATTTTATATACTTGATGTTTATATTTTATTATATTGACATTACTTATATATAAGTACGTGCCTAAAAGTAAGTTAATTGCGGTCTGGAGAGAGTTGATGAGTAACTATGCAACGAGTCATTTGCTTGGACAGGTTTTATCCAAGGAGTGTCCATCGCGTGAAATATTGGAACACTTAACCACCAAATGGTCTGTGTTGGTTTTACGCTGTTTAAGTGACGGTGTGCATCGTTTTAGCGAGTTAAAACAGCGCATAGAAGGGGTGAGTGAGAAAATGCTGGCGCAAACCTTAAAATTATTGGAAAAAGATGGTTTTTTGATTCGTACGGTTTATCCGGTTGTACCGCCGAAAGTGGAATATCAGTTGACGCTTCTGGGAGCGCAGGCAGCTGAAAAAATGACAATGCTGATTGGTTGGCTTGAACGAAATTTGCCTGAAATTTTAGAAAATAAACAAGGTGTTGCTCAATGATAATGGTGCGTCATTTAAATGGCTTATAAATATTCAAGCGAAGGGGTTTTATTTGAAACTGGCTGTTTATTGAGAGACATCCAAGAATAAATTTATTTAAAATTCAACTTTTTTAAAGTTTATACTGCAATTTGATGTTTTAAAAAATCTAAGAACGGAAGCTTAGACGAAGAGAGAATGTATTTAAGGAATAATTTAAGTGAAAATATCCCTGCATTATTTTATTAATTTTTCTGAAATGCATGAGCGTTAATTTTGGACTGACGTTTATTTTAATAATTAAAAAATAAAGTAAGTGAAATTTATCTTAAAAATAAGTTTTATTTAGCTAAGTGTATGGTTCTTTTTAATTTTCTGGTTGGATAATTAAACTAAATTATGCAATATGCCCCCCGTTCAAGCCAAATCTGTCTTAACAAGACTAAAATTCATGTAATGCTGAATAATTCTATTCGAGAAATTTTGTAAAATATGGCAGAATATGCGGTTTTAAAGTATTTAGAGGATTGGCAATATGCGCTTTGTTGATGAAGCAGTCATTACCGTAGAGGCTGGCGACGGTGGCAATGGCGTAGCCAGTTTTCGCCGTGAAAAATTTGTACCATTTGGTGGTCCAGATGGTGGTGATGGTGGTCGTGGCGGTAACATTTATGTTGAAGCCGGTAACGACACCACCACTCTTGTAGATTATCGTTATACACGTCGATTCCGTGCAGAACGTGCTAAAAACGGTCGTGGTGCGAACTGCGCAGGCCGTGGCGGTGAAGACACCGTATTAAAGGTTCCAGTAGGAACTACAATTGTTGATACAGAATCAGGCGATATCATCGGCGACTTGGTCACTGATGGTCAACGTGTATTGGTGGCAGCAGGCGGTGACGGTGGTTTGGGTAATACTCACTTTAAATCATCTACAAATCGCTCGCCACGTAAATGCACCACGGGTACCAAAGGTGAATACCGTGAAATTCGTTTAGAGCTTAAAGTTCTTGCGGATGTGGGTTTACTGGGTATGCCAAATGCAGGTAAATCTACATTTATTCGTGCAGTATCAGCAGCAAAACCAAAAGTTGCAGATTATCCATTTACTACCATGGTTCCAAACCTGGGTGTGGTAGATGCGGATAGCCATCGTTCATTCGTAATGGCCGATATTCCAGGGTTAATCGAAGGTGCGTCGGAAGGTGCAGGACTGGGTATTCGTTTCCTTAAACATTTGGCACGTACCCGTATTTTGTTGCACATTGTAGATGTTCAACCAATTGACGGTTCAGATCCTGTTCATAATGCCAATGCAATTTTACAAGAGTTGAAGAACTTCTCTCCAACTTTGGCTAAATTGCCAGTGGTGTTAGTGCTGAATAAAGTTGACCAGCTTGACCCAGATACCAAAGAAGAATGGTGTAACCATCTTCTGGAAGAAATGCAGTGGGAAGGCCCGGTATTCCAAACTTCTGGCTTGATGTCTGAAGGAACGAAAGAAGTTGTTTATTACCTGATGGATCAAATTGAACAACAACGTGAACGCGAAGTTGAAGATCCTGAATACGCAGCAGAAATGAAAGCATTCCGTGATCAGCTTGAAGCTGAAACACGTGAACAGACCATTGCAGCGAAAGAAGCTTATCGTGAAATGCGTCGTCAACAACGTCTTGCTGGTCTGTTGGCTGAAGAAGACGATGAGGACGATGAAGCAGACGACGATAACGATGTAGAAGTGTTTTACGTACGTTAAGCTCTTAGTAGAGTAACTGAGGACAAGATGATAGAAGTGGTAGATGGGCAACGTCAGCTCAAGGGTTGTAAACGAATCGTTGTTAAAATCGGATCATCTTTACTCACAGCGAATGGGCAAGGTCTAGATTTGGATGCAATTTCGCATTGGGCGAAACAAATTGCAGATCTATACAAGGCAGGACACGAGATCATACTCGTGTCATCAGGTGCTGTGGCTGAAGGTATGGTTCGGATGAAATTGTCGAATCGACCCACTGATTTACCGAGTCTTCAGGCGTGTGCTGCTATTGGTCAAATGGGTCTGATTCAAACCTGGTCGAGTGTATTGGAAAAGCATTCTATTCAAACGGCTCAAGTTTTACTGACGCATGATGATTTGGCAGACCGTCGTCGTTATTTAAACTCTTGCGATGCTTTGCAGCATTTGATTGATTGGCATGTGGTTCCGGTCATTAATGAAAATGACACGGTATCGACTGACGAAATCCGCTTTGGTGATAATGATACTTTGGCCGCTATGGTGGCAGGTCAGGTTCATGCAGATTTGTTGATTATCTTAACCGATCAGCAGGGTATGTTTGATTCTGACCCGCGCTCTAATCCAAATGCAAAACTGTTCCATACAGTTCGGGCTCTGGATGAAAGCCTGTTTGATATGGCCGGTGGTGGTGGGAAATTTGGTCGTGGTGGTATGTTGACCAAAGTTCGTGCGGCACGTCTAGCTGCAAAATCGGGTTGTCCAACACTCATCGCCAGTGGCGAAAGCGACAATGTGCTTGCCCGCTTAATGTCTGGCGAATTGCTCGGAACATTGTTTATTACCGATAATGACCGTATTACTGCACATCAGCAATGGTTGGCTGCTCATCTGCAAACGGCTGGTCGTTTAGTCTTGGATGATGGTGCTGTGAAAGCGATTAAAGAAAACCACCGCAGTTTATTGCCTGTTGGAGTGAAAGCGGTGGAAGGGCATTTTGAGCGTGGTGACGTGGTTGAATGTGTCGATTCACAGGGTGGTCGTATTGCTGTTGGTCGTGTCAACTTTAGTTCGCGTTCAGCTGAAATTGTGAAAGGTTTATCTTCGGATAAAGTGCATCAGGTTTTAGGTGAAGCACGTTCTTTGGAAATGATTCACCGCAATCATATGGCGATTTATTAGTTTTATAATTTTTGAAATATAAAGTTTTATTTTTTAATTTTAGCTATTTAAATACCTATTTAGTCACTTTAGAAAAAGCTTACTTAAAAAGTGAGCTTTTTTTGGTTCAGTAATTTTAATGTTTTAACTTTGAGTGGAATGATTAATTATTCTGTAAAAATTTAAAGCTTGAATTACATATTTAGTTTTCAATGTGAGCGCGAAAAGATCGGATCTTGATTCGTAATCTTCTAAACTATCTATGCGATAGCGATCGGGGAAAAGTCGAAAACTCGACTATGTTCACTCCTCATAAAAAAACCGTACAAATGTACGGTTTTTTTATTTTTTGCTTAAAATCTTATTTAAATTGAATCGTACCATTGGCGTTCACGGTAATTTTAGATTCACCTGCTGCTACGTCTTGAGCATCGGCAGCTTCAGCACCTGAAAATTTCGCCATACTGGCACGCATCATGACCGGTTGTGGATATTGATTGCTGGTATTCAAGTTGAGATTAACCAAGTTATAACCCGATTTATTCCATGACTTGCTCAGCATTTGTGCACGTTGTTGGAAGTTTTTCGACGCTTCAACCATCAACTCATTTTCAACTTTTTTACGTTGTGCATCTGAAACGCTAAAATTAATCGATTGCGTCTGGAAATTTTGTTGAAGTTCACCAATCAATTGGCTGGCTGCTTTAAAGTCAGTACTTTCAATCTGAATTTCTGCACGACCACGCCATTCTTTCAGTTTACGATTCTCGTTATCATAAATTGGATAAGTGGTTTGAGAGCCTGTTTCTACTTTGACTTGCGGATATTTCTTCGCTAAAGCCATAGCTTGATTCATTAGTTGCGTGATTTGTGATGCAAGTTCGGCGGGTTGTTTGTTGCTTTTTTCAATGTATAAAACCGCATGCATTTCATCATTCGATACTTTGCGTGCTGCTTCTGACTGTACATTGATGACGTTGTAATTAAGTTGATCATTTTGTTGAGCAAATGCAGATGTACTGAGAGCAGAAGCTAAAACCAGAGTGGAGAGAGTTAAATAACGCATTTTTTTTGCCTGTTTTTGTAAGTAAAATTTAAATTTATATAAGTGATATTAAAGGGTGTTTATGGTGAATTTTAGTAGAGTTTGTGGTGGGATTGTAAAAATAAGCTGATAAAAAACTATTTATTTTTAATCATAAAATTAAAGAAAAATTATACACTTATAAATTAATTTGCAAGAAGTTTTACTTTATTACACGACTTTACCCATAAAAGCATAAGAAAATAAGGTTTTCTTTCCCCTGTCACAATGTAAGATGATAATACAACCTATAGATTAGCTTGATATTTTTTTCGATGAATTAGGGCAGATAAAGTACCGAAAGTTGTTTATTTTTCAGAAAAAGTCGGTATCATCCGCCCTTTAGTTATGACAAACAAATTCAAGTCTAGCTAGATTCTATAAAGCACCGAGTCAAAGGACCGCAAGTCACCCGACTTATTTCTATCAACCCATATCAGAGATGGTAATTCGATATGAGCGTTTCTTCTGTAAATCCTGCCCCTAATTCTACTAACGAATACTATTTGACTCGCCAAAGCCAGATGGAATCCAATGTTCGTAGCTATCCTCGTAAATTACCGTTAGCGATAGCAAAAGCTTTAGGATGTTGGGTTACTGATGTTGAAGGTACAGAGTACCTCGATTGTTTAGCTGGGGCAGGAACATTGGCTTTGGGCCATAACCATCCTGCGGTCATTCAAAGTATCCAAGATACACTTGCAAGTGGCCTCCCATTGCATACTTTGGATTTAACAACACCCTTAAAAGATGCTTTTACTGAAGCTTTACTTGAGCAATTACCAGGTGGTAAGGCTGAGTATTGTTTACAGTTCTGTGGCCCGTCTGGTGCAGATGGCACAGAAGCAGCAATTAAATTAGCAAAAACCTATACAGGTCGTAGTTCAGTGATCAGCTTCTCAGGTGGCTATCACGGAATGACGCATGGCGCTTTGGCCATGACAGGTAACTTATCTGCGAAGAATTCGGTGAATGGCTTAATGCCTGGCGTACAGTTTATGCCATATCCGCATGAATACCGTTGCCCATTGGGTATTGGCGGTGAAGCAGGTGTAGATGCCTTAACTTACTACTTCGAAAACTTTATTGAAGATGTAGAAAGTGGTGTAACCAAACCTGCAGCAGTCATTCTTGAAGCGATTCAAGGTGAAGGCGGTGTGGTAACAGCACCAACCAAATGGTTAAAGAAAATCCGTGAAGTGACTGAAAAGCACAATATCGTATTAATTCTTGATGAAGTTCAAGCCGGTTTTGCCCGTTCGGGTAAAATGTTTGCCTTTGAACATGCAGGTATTGAACCTGATGTGATTGTAATGTCTAAAGCCGTTGGCGGTAGCTTACCGCTTGCAGTACTGGGTATTAAACGTAAGTTTGATGCTTGGCAGCCTGCTGGTCATACCGGTACGTTCCGTGGTAACCAATTGGCAATGGGTACGGGTCTTGCTACCATCAACACCATTAAAGAGCAAAATCTTGCGCAAAATGCCCAAGAACGTGGTGATTTCTTACAAGCTGAATTTAAAAAATTGGCGGTAGAATTCCCATGTATCGGTAACGTACGTGGCCGTGGCTTGATGATTGGTGTTGAAATCGTGGATGAACGCCAAAAGGCAGATCACATGGGTTCATTACCAGGTGATTCACAATTGGCCGCTGCAATTCAAACTGCATGTTTCGACAACAGATTGTTGCTTGAAAAAGGCGGTCGTAACGGTACAGTGATTCGTTTACTTTGCCCATTGATTATCACACATGATGAATGTGTTGAAGCTGTTGCTCGCTTTAAGAAAGCAATTGCTGAAGCTCTTGTTGCAACTCGAGGCGCATAATACATGGTAGATTTTGCAGAACACCGTAAAGCGTTACTTTGCAATGATGCTCAATCTATTGCTGACTATGAGTCGGCAATGGGTGAGGCTACAAAAGCTGTAGCAGCATGGTTGCATAACGACAAAATGTACACCGGTGGCAGTATTAAAGATTTACGCAGTGCGATTTCTTTTAATGCCACTAAACAAGGCTTGGGCGTGCATAAATCGCTTGAGCGTATGGTTGAGCTTTTTTTAAATAAAAGCTTGAAAGTACACCACCCACATTCTTTGGCACATTTGCACTGCCCAACCATGGTGGTGAGCCAAATTGCTGAGGTTTTGATTAATGCAACCAACCAGTCAATGGACTCATGGGATCAAAGCCCAGCCGGTTCATTGATGGAAGTTCAGTTGATTGACTGGCTTCGTCAAAAAGTTGGTTATGGTACAGGTCAGGCAGGTGTATTCACCTCTGGCGGTACGCAATCGAACTTGATGGGTGTGCTACTTGCACGTGATGCCTGCATCTCGAAAAACTGGAAAGACGAAAACGGTAATCCGTGGTCTGTTCAGCGCGATGGTATTCCAAGCGATGCAATGCGTAATGTTAAAGTCATCTGTTCTGAAAATGCACATTTCTCTGTGCAAAAGAACATGGCGATGATGGGCATGGGCTTTCAGTCTGTAGTCACTGTCCCGGTAAATGACAATGCACAGATGGACGTTGCTGCTCTTGAAGCAACAATGGCTCGTCTGCAAGCGGAAGGCAAAATCGTGGCTTGTGTGGTTGCGACCGCGGGTACAACCGATGCCGGTGCGATTGATCCATTAAGAGAAATCCGTGAAATCACCAACAAATATGGCGCGTGGATGCATATCGACGCAGCATGGGGTGGTGCGCTGATTTTATCGAATGACTATCGTTCGATGCTGGATGGAATCGAGTTATCTGATTCGATTACGCTCGATTTCCACAAGCACTATTTCCAAACCATTTCGTGCGGCGCGTTCTTGTTGAAAGATGAAGCCAACTATCGTTTCATGCATTATGAAGCAGAGTACTTAAACTCGGCTTATGATGAAGAACACGGTGTTCCGAACTTGGTGTCTAAGTCACTACAAACCACGCGTCGTTTTGATGCGTTGAAATTGTGGATGACGGTTGAGGCACTCGGTGAAGAGCTTTATGGTTCGATGATTGACCATGGTGTGAAGTTGACCCGTGAAGTGGCTGACTACATCAATGCCACGAACGGTTTAGAGATGCTGGTTGATCCGCAATTTGCCTCTGTATTGTTCCGTGTGATTCCTGCAGGCTATCCGGCAGAATTGCTTGATACATTGAATCAGAACGTTGCAGATGAATTGTTTGCACGTGGTGAAGCGAATATTGGTGTGACTAAAGTAGGTGATGTTCAGTCATTGAAGATGACCACTTTAAGTCCAGTCGCAACTCTGGAAAACGTGAAAAACTTACTTGATCTGGTATTGGCTGAAGCTGATCGTATTAAAGGTTCAATCGCTGATGGTACATATGTGACTGCGCTTGATTAATGAGTTTTTTCAAAAAAAAAGGAGATCAATAGATCTCCTTTTTTTATACTTGAAAATAGTAGAGAGGATATTCGTTTAGTGCATAAATACATACCTTTTTAGTCCTTGATCTTCTTATCTGCAGTTTCTAAAGTAGGAAAGATAAGAGAAAAAGGAAGTATCACATGGATAAGGTTGAACAAGGAAAGTCGTTAATCAAAGAGGTGATCGATCAGAAAATATCACCTTATCAATGGATGGTTATTTTACTCTGTTTCACTATTGCTTTATTTGATGGTTTCGATACGCAGGCGATCGCATTTACAGCACCTGCCTTGTTAGAGCATTTTAATTTACAACCGGGAGCATTAGCCCCCATTCTGACTGCCGGAATTGTTGGAATGACAGTCGGCGCTATGTTGTTAGGGCTGTTGGGCGATAAATTGGGGCGCAGAAAAACCTTACTGTTTTGCACAGCCATTTTCTCTAGTGCTACGCTTCTCACGGCTTTTGTAAACAATGTTGAACAAATATTTATATTAAGAGTAATTGCCGGTTTAGGCATGGGAGGCGCAACACCTGTATTGTTGGCACTAGCTGCAGAATATTCACCGCAACGCTTTAAAGGCACAGTAACTACAGGCGTTTTATTGGCTTTACCTGCAGGAGCAATGTTTGGCGGGCTACTGGCGGCGAAAATGTTACCGGTAGTAGGATGGCAGGGAATTTATATTATTGGGGGAGCTTTGCCCCTTGTTTTACTGATTGTGTTGTATTTTGTTTTACCTGAATCTTTAGAATATATGGCACAAAAAAACAGTGTTTCTAATATTACTGCTATACAGAGAATTCTGAATAAAATTTCTCCTAAAGCTGTCTTATTCACACAGGCAGATCTGTTCACAGCGAATCCGGCAGATCAAAATCAAGCAAAGTTAAGTATCCTGTTTCAGAATGGATTAGCTCGTACCACAGCTGGCGTATGGGGAACATATTTCTTTAACTGGATCGCTTGGTTCATGTTGTTATCATGGTTACCTACTATTTTAAAACAGGCAGGCTTGGCACCTGAGCAAGCGCCTTATGCTTCCGTTACAGTAAATGCAGCCTTTATTATTTTTGCTATTCCTTTGGCGTATTGGTTACCTAAATTAAATACAGCCAAAATATTAACTTTTATGCTGGTCACAGGAATGGCTGTGGTCATAGGGCTAGGATTACTCATCGAAACGCAGCAATGGGGCTATATTTTTGCACTGATTGCCTTGGCGGGATTTGGTATTGGAGGCCAGCAACTGGCATTGAATTATTTGGTGGTTGCCGCATATCCAACCGAAGTTCGAGCGACAGCGACAGGGTGGGCCATTGGTATGGGGCGGATGGGAGCAATTATTGGTTCAGCCATTGGTGGGATTGTTTTAACAAGCTATGGCGTGACAGGTTATTTTTATGCATTGGGTGTTCCTTTAATTATCGCATTATGCTGTGTTTTCTTAATCAAGTATCAAATGCCACTTCAAAAGGGTCAAACTGATTTTGCAGAAATTTCCCACTAGGCATGAGGCGAAATTAAAATATTTAGTTCAAGTTAATGAGGTCAGATCTGGCCTAATTGACTATATAGTCTATTTTTTTAAGCTAAAAATAGCGTGCTAAAACCCATCGTTCTCAAAATTTTCAGATATATACGCGAACTTCGATCCGTAGGGAAATCTACCTTTATTGATGAATCAAGTAGCAAATTTCAGGTTTCTGATTTTCAGCGATAGGTCGATTTTCCTCGAAAATTTTTAAGTTAAAGTCATATGCATTTTAATCGGTAAGTCTTTGTCATAATTACGGCAAGTTGGGGCAAAATTTATTTTTGAATATATGACAAAGTAATGTTCTCGGAAATTTCAATTAATTGGATTTGGGATTGCAAAAAATAGAACAGGGATACAATAAGATGAGGGAGTTAAAAAAAAGTCGTCATGGTTTGATTTAGGCAGGATCTATACAGCAGCAATCGACTAAGGTTCTGCTGTTATTAAGATGTTTTTTTAGACTTCTTCTTGGTCAGTAAAAATTTAATCAGACACTATTTGTAAGTTTAAAAAATAAAAGAGATATGAAGCAAATTGATGAGACACATAAATCAAATGATTAAATAACAAACAATGCTTTTTAATGACAGTAAATGAATTATTACAATTATAGTGAGGTGAAAATAATAAATTAATCAGATTGAATATAATGTTAATTACTGATTTATATAAATTTATAATTATAAAAAAACTGCAATTTCAATTATCATTAAAACGTCACATAGCTGTAACTTCTTTGTCATATTATAAAATCACAATGCAGTTATCGAAAAAGTACAAAACTTTATAAAAAAGTAGCGTACTTCAAAATTGCATCTAATGAAGAGAGAAAAGAATGCGCTTAAATTACATCGCACTTGCTTTAGCAGTTTCAGGGGCAGCTGTAGCAACAACAGCAAATGCAGCTCGTGACACCATCCAAATCGCTGGTTCTTCAACTGTCCTACCTTACGCAAGTATTGTAGCAGAAGAATTTGGTAATACTTTTCCGCAATTCAAAACACCGGTTGTCGGTTCTGGTGGTACATCTGGCGGTTTGAAGCAATTCTGTCAAGGCGTGGGTGACAACACCATCGACATCGCCAATGCTTCTCGTAAAATTAAAGCTTCTGAATTAGCTGCATGTAAAAGTGCTGGCGTGAATCAAGTGATTGAAGTTAAAGTCGGTTATGACGGGATTGTATTTGCTTCTAATTCAAAAAAAGCCTCTTTTAAATTACGCCCACAACATGTATTTGCAGCGCTTGCAGCAGAATTACCTTCAAATGGTAAACTGGTTGCAAACCCGTATACACGTTGGAATCAAATTGATAAATCACTTCCAAATGAACCCATTACATTGGTCATTCCAGCATCTAACCACGGTACACGTGAAGTGTTCCAAGAAAAAATGGTTGAAGCAGGTTGTGAATCTTACGCATATTTCAAAAATTTAGATAAAGATGCACAGAAGAAAGCATGTTCTACTTTCCGTAAAGATGGCAAAGTGATTGAAATCGCAGGTGACTATACAGAAACACTGGCACGTTTAAAAACTTCGCCAAGTGCGGTAGGTGTATTTGGTCTAGGTTTCTATGATCAAAACCGTGACAAATTACGTGTAGCGACAGTGAACAATGTGGCTCCCTCAGAAAAAACGATTCTGAATGGTTCTTATCCAGTATCACGTCCATTGTACTTCTACGTGAAAGGTGAGCACCTTAAATCGATCAAAGGCTTACAACAATATTCTGAATACTTCTTAAGTAAGAAAGTTTCAGGTAAAGGTTCTAAGCTGGAAAAAGCCGGTCTGATTTCTATGTCTGATAAAGAACGCGCAAACACTCTTGCAGCTTTGAAAGCTGGTAAAGCGGTTAAGTAATTAGGATGAACGAGCTGATGCTAGAGAATGTCTAGCATCAGCTTTTTTGCAAAGACAAGGTTTTTCAAAGCATGAAAATTGAAAAAATGCCGGAGAATACATGAATCTGCTACTTATAGGTGTGTTATTGGCATTGATTGCCGTAGCCTATCAAATCGGGTTATCTAAAAGCCGTAGCCTAGCAGGTAAGGGAAATAACTCAGCGAAGCTGCACTCTCGTCCTGGATATTATGGTGCGTTGGTGGCTTTATGGTGTGGTATCCCTGCTTTTTTAATTTTACTGGTTTGGAATATTATCGAACCGAGTATTTTGCGACATGTGATTTTAGATAATGTTCCTGCAAATATTGCAGCAACATTAGATCGATCTGGCATGGAAGTTGTGATTGACCGTGTTCAAGCGATTGCTTCTGGTTTTGGCGTGAGTGATCAAGCAGCAGCCTATGAAATCGCAGCAGCACAACAGTTATCAAGAATTGAAACGATTAGCTCTTTTGCCAAATTGGCAGTGGTAATCTGTACCGCTTTAGCGGGTCTGGTTTTGGCAAAAAAACGTGTAGCCCAACAATTTCGTGCACGTAATCAGGTCGAAAAAACCATTAATATCGCTTTAGCCTTATGTTCTGGTGTGGCTATTTTAACCACCATCGGTATTGTGATGTCGATGTTTAGTGAAGCCATGCGCTTCTTTCACTTCGTCAGTCCACTCGATTTCTTCTTTGGAACTGAATGGAACCCGGGTTTTAGTACATCAGGAAATGCGGAAGGCAGTTATGGCTTGTTGCCGCTGCTTTGGGGCACGTTGATGGTCAGTGGTATTGCTTTATTAGTGGCAGTACCTGTCGGTTTGATGATTGCCATTTATTTAGCTGAATACGCATCATCAGGCTTTCGCTCTTGGGCAAAACCCGCGATTGAAGTTCTAGCCGGTATTCCGACCATTGTATATGGTGTGTTTGCACTGATGATTATTGGTCCATTCTTTAAAATGCTTGGAGCAAGCGTGGGGCTGGAAATTAATGCTACCAGTGCCTTAACCGCAGGTTTCGTGATGGGGATTATGATTATCCCGTTTGTATCTTCACTCTCAGATGACATTATTACCCAGGTGCCTCGATCGTTACGTGATGGCTCTTTAGGACTCGGTGCCACCAAGTCGGAAACCATTCGTCAGGTGGTGTTGCCTGCAGCCTTGCCGGGTATTATCGGCGCATTTTTACTTGCGGCATCTCGTGCGATTGGTGAGACCATGATTGTGGTTCTAGCCGCAGGGAATAGTCCATTACTGCATGCCAATCCGCTCGAAGCAATTTCAACCGTGACCATTACTATTGTCAATCAACTCACAGGTGATACTGACTTTGCCAGTCCACAAGCATTGGTCGCATTTGCTTTGGGGTTAACCTTATTTGTGATTACTTTAGGTCTGAACATTGTTGCACTGTTTATTGTGCGTAAATATCGCGAGCAATACGAATGAGTACTTCTAATACACCTTCCATGGATCAGGCAAGTGATCCCCGCATTGCCGCTGAATTACGCGAAAAACGTAAACAAAGAATTAGTAATACTTTAGCCAAGCGTCATCGCAAAGAAAAAATGTTTCGGGTGTTTGGCTTCTCTGCCGTTATCACCGGTCTGTTCTTTGTGGTACTGCTATTCGGAAGTATTCTGGCAAAAGGATTACCCGCATTTTGGCAAAGCAGTATGACTGTTCCGGTCTATTTTGACCCCACTATCATTAATGCGGGCGCAAAACCCACCCAAAAAGAGGGCGAATCTCCTGCGCATTTTCAGGAGCGCTATATTGCCTGGCAAACTGAAATGGGGATGGTCGACTGGGATGCTTTAATCGTCAATGGATTAATTGCAAAAGATCCAAGTATTGCCTCTAAACGCGATGATCTTGGAAGTCTGTATACCAGTTCCGAAGCCTACCGTTTGCGTGATTTGGTGCTTGCAGATCCAGCCTTGATTGGTCAGAAGAAAGATTTAAATATTTTGGCCGATGCCAATGTCGATGTATGGCTGGCTGGGAATATTGACCGTTCATTGCCTGATGATCAGCAGCAATTAAGTCCGGAAGTTCGCCAGATAGCCGATGATTTAAAAGCTAAAGGTGTGATTGAAAATACCTTTAATACCAATATCTTTACCAATCCAGACTCGCGTAGCTCTCCAGCAACATCGGGTTTAGCCGGCGCAATCATGGGCTCGCTGTTCATGATGCTGATTGTGATTTTTATCTCGATTCCAATCGGTGTAGCTTCTGCTATTTATCTGGAAGAATTTGCACCTAAAAACTTCATTACCGATGTCGTGGAAGTGAATATCAATAACCTTGCAGCTGTACCATCGATTGTCTTTGGTTTGCTTGGTGCTGCCATTTTTATTGGCTGGATGCATTTGCCGATTTCTGCACCTTTGGTCGGTGGTCTGGTACTCAGTTTAATGACTCTTCCAACCGTGATTATTACCACACGTGCATCGCTTAAAGCTGTACCGCCATCCATTCGTCAGGCGGCATTGGGCTTGGGAGCTTCCCGAGTGCAAACTGTATTTCACCATGTTCTACCGCTTGCGATTCCCGGGATTTTAACGGGTGCCATTATTGGGGTTGCACAGGCATTAGGTGAAACAGCACCATTACTCCTAATTGGTATGAGTGCTTTTGTGGCGAGTGTTCCAGCTACACCATTAGATCAATCGACTGCTTTACCGGTACAAATTTTCTTATGGCAGGGCAATGAATTACGTAACTTCTTCGAAGGACGTACCGCTGCTGCAATTATTGTCTTACTTGCACTGATGGTCGGCTTAAATAGTCTGGCAATCTGGTTACGTAAGAAATTTGAAGTGCGCTGGTAAGAGGAACAATATATGAATACTGTAACAGCGATGTCAAAAACAAATCCCTTAGAACAGGATCAAACCGTGAACCAAGATCAGAAGCAATTTACCTCTCACGAAGTAGATAAAAAACGTCAAGGGACTTCATTTGTTTCTCAATTTGATACCCATCCTTCGGCTAAAAAAGAAAATCAAACAGCCAGTGTGAAAATAAGTACTTCGGATGTGCATGTTTACTATGGGGAAGCAGAAGCGATTAAGGGTATTGATTTAAATATCTACGAAAATGAAGTGATTGCCTTTATTGGGCCGTCTGGTTGTGGTAAGTCGACTTTTCTACGCACGTTAAACCGTATGAACGACACGATTGATTCATGTCGTGTCGCGGGTAAAGTCATGCTGGATAATCAGGACATTTATGAACCAAATCTAGATGTAGTATTACTGCGTGCGCAAGTGGGTATGGTGTTTCAGAAACCCAATCCTTTCCCGAAATCAATTTTCGATAACGTGGCTTACGGTCCAAAACTGCATGGTTTGGCACGTGACAAATATGACCTTGAAGAAATTGTTGAAAATAGCCTGCATAAAGCTGGCCTTTGGGATGAAGTCAAAGACCGTTTAAATCAGCCGGGTACCGGGCTTTCCGGTGGTCAGCAACAGCGTTTATGTATTGCACGTACTATCGCCGTGAGCCCGGAAGTGATTTTGATGGATGAACCATGTTCAGCACTGGATCCCATTGCTACGGCAAAAATTGAAGAACTGATTTCAGAGCTTTCAACCCAATATACCATTGCGATTGTGACGCACTCAATGCAACAGGCTGCGCGTGTTTCTGACCGTACAGCATACTTTCACTTAGGTGACTTGATTGAAGTCAATGCAACTGAAAAAGTATTTACCCAGCCAGATCATCAATTGACTGAAGCTTATATTACCGGTCGTTTTGGTTAATAAAATGACAGTATAAAAAAGAGCCGAAAGGCTCTTTTTTGTTTAATCTTCAAATATTTTTATCTTGAGAAGACCTGCGACCTATCCAACTGACATAATTTAATCTTTATTTCTATTGGGTTATTATGTTTAGGCATCTGTTTTATGCTGAGAAAATGACTAAATTTAGTAAGCATTTAAAGCGTAAAGAATCTATGTAATGAGATGGTTAATAAAATTCATATTGAATTTTCAATGGATTGGCCTCATGTTAAAGATAACTGCACATACAATTAGAGAAATCATTTTCTATGCTATTCCATACTCCGAAACTACCCGCAGAAATTCGAATCAGCCATTTAAATGCGCGCCTAAACGAACAACGTAAAAAAGTTGCGCATACCACAGCATCTAAATTTGAACTTTTGCAACTCACTCAACAGCTTTCAAAGGAAGCGCGTTTACGTAAAAAGAACAATCAAAAAATTTATGTCCTCGATTTTAAAGGCGACACGGCTGCATCTGCGGTAGAAAGTTTACGTGAAGAAATCACCCTGATTTTGGCGACTGCTAAAGCGGGGCGTGATCGTGTAGTGCTACGTTTAGAAAGTCCAGGTGGTATGGTGCATGGCTATGGTCTAGCTGCTGCACAGCTGGTGCGTCTGCGTGATGCCGGTTTCAACCTGACAATTTGTGTGGATAAAGTCGCAGCAAGCGGCGGTTATATGATGGCATGTATTGCCAATGAAATTGTTTCTACACCCTTTGCCGTGGTCGGCTCAATTGGTGTGGTTGCTCAAGTGCCTAATTTTAATCGCCTGTTAAAAGAAAAGCATATTGATTTTGAGCTTTATACCGCAGGTGAATTTAAACGAACTGTGACCCTCTTTGGTGAAAATACTGCCGAAGGTAAAGCTAAATTCGAAGAAGAGTTGCAACAAACCCATGAGTTATTTAAGCACTTTGTTGAAAAATATCGTCCACAACTGAATGTTGAAAAAGTTGCAACAGGTGAACATTGGTACGGGAAGGATGCACTTGCATTAAACTTGGTGGATAAACTGCAAACTTCAGATGAATATCTGCTCGGTTTATTGGCACAGCATGATGTGTATGTGATTGATACCCGTCGTAAACCAACTTTGGGTGAAAAACTGGGCTTACAAGCTGCTCAAATGGCAGATGGTCTAGTGCCAGCAGTAGTGAATAAAGTGTTGGAAACTTTGTCAAAAGCGAGTGCGAATGTCATTCAACTACGTGATCCTAAGCTTTAATTTAAAATGATCTTCTGATTTTAAAATTGCGTTCTAATGAGCGCAATTTTTTTGACTGTATTTTAATTTTCAACTCAGCATGAATTGCTTTGCCGCAACTAAAATACAGATCGTGATCATTCTGAGTTTTAGTGGGGATTCTCTCATGAGAGGGAGGCAGAAGAATAAAAAGCAAGTGCAAGCCAGTGTTTGAAACTCAATGAATGTTCAATCATTCTTTTTTATTGTGCATGTTCAATTCCGATGAATTGCCTGTGTTATCGCAAACATAGATGAATTGTTAACAGATTTTATTCTAATAGAAAAAGCGAAGCCGTAGCTTCGCTTTTTCTGACTAAAATCTAATTAGATTTTCGCAATTAAATCTTTGATTTGTTTGGCTTGTTCAGCTGCATTACCTGTATACGTTGCAGGTGTCATTGTCGCAAGACGTGCACGATCCGCCGCAGGAACAGCTTCAAGTTCATTCCCATTTACGAAGTTCACCATCATTTCGCGTGTCATGGCTTGACCACGAGTCAGGGCTTTTAATTTTTCGTATGGTTTTTCTACGTTATAACGACGCATAACCGTTTGAATTGGTTCAGCCAAGACTTCTTGAGCATGGTCCAAATCTTCAGCAATACGCGCAGCGTTAAGCTCTAATTTACCAATACCTTTTAAGCAAGCATCAAAAGCAATCAAGCTTTGCGCAAAACCAACACCCATGTTACGAAGCACAGTAGAGTCAGTTAGGTCGCGCTGCCAGCGAGAAATCGGAAGTTTTTCACCCAAGTGAGCCAGTACTGCATTGGCCAAACCTAAGTTGCCTTCAGAGTTTTCGAAGTCAATCGGGTTGACTTTGTGCGGCATGGTTGAAGAACCAACTTCACCTTCTTTCAAGCGTTGTTTGAAGAAACCTAAAGAGATATAACCCCAAACGTCACGGTTAAAGTCGATCAAAATTGTATTGAAACGACGTAACGCATCAAAAAGTTCCGCCATGTAATCATGTGGTTCAATTTGTGTAGTGTACGGGTTGAACGCCAAACCTAAAGATTCAACAAAAGCTTGCGAATGAGCAGGCCAGTTAATGTCCGGATATGCTGAATAATGAGCGTTGTAGTTACCTACAGCACCATTGATTTTACCGAGCAATTCAACATTGTTAAATTGTTTGATTTGGCGTGCAAGGCGGTAAGCCACGTTTGCCATTTCTTTACCCAAAGTGGTTGGGCTTGCAGTTTGACCATGTGTACGAGACAACATTGCTTGTTCAGCGTGCGTTTCAGCCAAAGTCGCAATGGCATCAATGATGCTTTGCATTGAAGCCACCAGAACATCACGACCATTTTTAAGCATTAAAGCGTGAGACAAGTTATTGATGTCTTCAGAAGTACATGCAAAGTGAATGAATTCACCGGCATCTTTCAATTCATCAATGTGTGCAATTTTTTCTTTAAGGAAATATTCAACTGCTTTAACGTCGTGGTTGGTGGTACGTTCAATGTCTTTAATGCGGTCTGCATCATCTTCAGAGAAATCAGCCACAATTGCATCTAAAGCAGCATTGGTTGCTGCTGAAAAAGCTGGAACTTCAGTGATTTCAGGACGGTTTGCAAGCGCTTGTAACCAGCGCACTTCAACAGTCACACGAGCATGGATTAAACCAAACTCAGAGAGGAAAGGACGTAGAGCATCACATTTGCTCGCGTAGCGTCCATCTAATGGAGAAAGTGCGGTTAAAGCGTTCATAGCGATTCCTTAAACATTGGAATTAAACGTAAAACAAAACCCGCACAGCATCAGTTAAACCACCTGATACTGTAAACGGGCAAGATCTTGAATATCTTGGAGCAGCTTACGCTTGCTGAAAATCATACCCCATGAACTGCCACCCATTTGGCGCCATAAGTGCGCCAGTTGCAGGCCAGTAAACAGGGAAGCGCGAATACGGTTGGTATGAGAAGTATCTTTAAATGCTTGGGCGTTGCCTTTGACCATAATACGCGGATTAATTTGTCCCGCAGTTTCGACATAGGTTTGGGCAAGGTTGGCAATAATACTAGGATGTAGATAATTATTATCAAAAAATGAAAGTTGCTTTAATATTTTCTGTTGTGATTTTTCAATGATTTCAACAAATTTTGGATTGCTATAGACTTTTTTCTCTAACTGTAACAAAGCCATGGCATAGCTCATCGGCAACTTGGCGCTAGAGAGTTTAGGTAAACGAGATTTTGGGGAGGGGTTAAACGGTTGGTTAATACTGCTTTCTAAAGTTTTCAAACCGAGGGAAATATCGGCAAGTTGATTAAAGAAGTGGAGGGTTTGACAGGATTCATTGGAAGTGGGACGGATATTCAGGCTGGCTTTAATGAGTTGTTCTAGATAGAAACTACCGCTTTCCCCAATACTCTGCTGTCCCGACATGGCAGTCATATGGGTCAGCTGTGTTGATTGAAACACAGCCGCCAACGCCAATGCACGGTTTTGGCGTATATTCAAAGTTTGAGGCTGTTGAAAGGGTAACTCAGCCATGCCTATCGCTTCCTTTTAAATAAAATCAGGTTTTGGAGCATTGGTATGATGAATCACACCGCCACCTAAACAAACTTCATCTGCGTAGAACACTACACTTTGTCCTGGAGTCACCGCACGTTGCGGTTCGTCAAATTCAACCCGTACACCATTTGGCATATCGGCATCTTTATAAATCACACAGTCTTGATCGGGCTGACGATAACGCGTTTTCGCAGTGCAGCTGAAACCAGTCTCTGGAATCTCTTGCTCACCCGCAACCCAGTCAATCGCTTCACTCCAAAGTATAGTACTTTGCATTAGTGGATGCTCATGACCCTGACCAATGACCAGACGGTTATTTTCAATGTCTTTATAAAGAACAAACCATGCACCTTCAGATTCGCCCTTAAGACCACCTAAACCAATGCCGCCACGCTGACCGAGCGTATAGTACATTAAGCCGTGATGTTCACCAACCTCTTTACCGGTATCTAGGTAAATTTTTCCAGCTTGGGCAGGTAAATACTGTTTCAAGAAGTCATTAAAACGACGTTCGCCAATAAAGCAAATACCGGTTGAATCTTTTTTCTTCGCTGTAGCTAAACCCAGTTCTTCAGCAATACGACGAACTTCCGGTTTTTCAATTTCACCCACAGGGAACAGGGTCTTATTAATTTCGCGACCATGTACCGCATGCAGGAAATACGTTTGATCCTTATTCTGGTCAAAACCGCGTAATAAAGGGGCGTATTCTTCACCACGCGAGTTGGTCATGGTTTCACCGCGACGGCAGTAATGACCGGTGGCAATAAAGTCTGCACCCAAGTTTACGGCATGGTCTAAGAAAGCACGGAACTTGATTTCTTTATTACACAAGATGTCCGGGTTTGGGGTGCGACCTGCAGCATATTCGGCCAGAAAATGCTCGAATACACGATCCCAATATTCCATGGCAAAGTTGGCTGTATGCAGTTTAATGCCAATTTTATCGCAGACGGCTTGCGCATCGGCAAGGTCTTCCATCGCCGTACAATATTCCGTGCCGTCATCTTCTTCCCAGTTTTTCATGAAAAGTCCTTCAACTTGATATCCCTGTTGAAGAAGAAGTGCTGCAGAAACAGAAGAATCTACACCACCGGACATACCGACGATGACACGTTGTTGCATAGGATTAAGCATCCAAAGTTGAAATTAAGGGAGAGTTTTGGTGCTCGTAAATGAGCGATAAAGGGTATTTTTTGCCTGAAAGGGCATCTTCAATGGCTTTGATCACCAAGGGGCTACGCGCACGAGCCGACTCGATCAGTTCATCCAAAGTCATCCAGACTGCGCCAATGATTCCTGTATCTAATGTTGCGTGTTCATCATGCGCAATCGATTTTGCTAAAAAGCAGAAACGAAAATAGGTACGATCTGGAAACATCGGCGGGGTATAGGTATAAATACCTAGCAGTGATTCAATACTCACTGTATGTCCGGTTTCTTCCATGGTTTCGCGAATGGCAGCATCAATAATGGTTTCGCCACATTCGACATGACCCGCAGGCTGATTAAACACAGTATGTGTTACACCTTCTGTATGTTCTTCAACAAACAGAAATTTTCCGTCTTTTTCGACAACAGTTGCAACCGTAACGTGAGCAGTCCAAGCGGTCATAAGAAAGCACTATGGGAAGGGATGCACTATTCTACAAAATTTAGGACGTGGTGGCTATGATGGGAGCGGATTTCTTTACTTGTTTAAAAGAGGGTTTATTACTCTACATTACAGTTCAAGATTTATAACTTTCGGATTTTTATTATCACTCACAGAATGGCGGCAACATTTTGGGTAATTTGTTAAAAGTATAATATTATTTTCCCTAACAGAAAAAGAAAGATTGATTTTAATTAAGTCATTGTTTTATAAGAGGCTAACTTAAAAAAAATATTTAGAGTTTATTTTAATGAAATTTCTTCTCATCTTAGCTCTTTTAGCAATGTCATCACTTACTTTTGCAAGTAAAGAAGATTCTGTAAAGAACATTATAATTCATGACGATTTTACTACATGGCTTGATGATGGTAAGGCATTATTTAATTGGAACGAAATAGTAAAAACATCACCGCAAAAATCAGTAACTATAAACAAAATTAAAAATGATTATGCTGGGAATGAAGTAGCAGCGAATAAGAGATATAGAAATCAATGGACGCGAATAAAAGGCAGTATTAAGAATGTCAAAATAGATAAAGATGGAGGAATGTATGCCGATTTAACAGAAAATTATGTAAATTTTAAAGCTTATATTTCTAATGAAGATTTCGCGTCCAGCCTTAACCCTAATCAAAAAATAGATATGTATTGTTTTAACGTAATAGCAAGCTCAGCAATTAAATGTATTGATTATCCAAATTCAATTTGGAATAACGCTTCGCAAACACATTTAGCAGAGATAAGAAATAATAAAGGAATTTCATCCTTTTTATTAATAATATCTGATGCCATTTCTGATGATGTTTTTATGAAATCCTGCTCAGAAAATGTATATTCATCAGTTTGCAAAAGTACTATTAGGAATTCTATAAAAGATTTAGATATGATAATTGATAAAGCCTTGAAAAAATCTTGTGGAAAATCTAGAGAAGCTGAAAGTTGCATAAATTTAAAACAATCAATAAAAGATTTAGATCAACTTATTAACAAATAATATCTAAGTAAAAGACACCTCGAAAGAAGGTGTCTGTTGATTTAATATAAAAATTCTTATGAGAAACGTAGTTTTCTAAGCTTCATAATCTGATCGAGTTTTAATCTGTTCTGTGAGTATTAGTCAAGGTTATTGCTTAATCTGTTTGCTCTAAATAATTATTCGCCACCTTCACATAATGCCGTGCTGAATAAGGTAAAAATTCCAATTCTTTTTCTGTTAGGGGGCGAACTTGTTGTACTGGGCTTCCCACATATAAATAACCGCTTTCAAGACGTTTACGTGGGGGAACTAAAGAGCCTGCACCAATCATCACATCATCTTCAATAATCACATCATCCAAAATAATTGTGCTGATGCCCACCAATACACGATTGCCAATGGTACAGCCATGTAGTTTTACGTGATGACCAATGGTGACATCTTCGCCAATAATCAGTGGCGAGCCTTCAGGTTTATCTACTTTTTTATGACTGACATGCAACATAGCATGATCTTGTACATTAGAATTTTTACCAATATGAATATGATTCACATCACCACGAATCACAGCAAAAGGCCACACTGATACATTTTCAGCCAAAGTCACGTCACCAATCACCACGGACATTTCATCAATGTAGCAAGTGGCATCAATTTTAGGATGGTGATCTAAATAAGGGCGAATATTCTTTTTCATCATTCGTATTCAGTGGCAATGGGGTGAGTCATTATAAAATAAAAAAGCACCCATACCGAAGTAAGAGTGCTTTATCTTTAGTTTAATGCTTAATTAAAACTTAACGTTTAATTAGAATAAATTACTAAAGAATTGTTTGATATGGTCAATCATTTTTGCAAAGAAACCGGCTTCTTCAACATCTTGAAGTGCAACAAGTGGTTTTTCTGAAATGACTTTACCATCAATGCTTGCGACAAATTTACCAACCACTTGACCTTTTTTAAGAGGGGCAGTGAGTTTCGGTTGAACAACCAGTTGGGTTTTAATTGCGTTCGCCTGACCTTTCTGCATGGTCACGTTGAAGTTTTCAGCTAAGCCAATTTGAACGTCATTGCTTTTACCGTACCAAACTTTCGCTTTCGCTAAAACCTGATTGGCCGGTTGTACTTTAACAGTTTCAAAGTTTGCATAACCCCAAGCCAAGATTTCACGTGTCTGAGATGCACGATCGTTCATGCTTGGCGCACCAAAAATCACTGAAATCAAACGCAGGGGGCCGCGTTTAGCTGAAGTGGTTAAGCAATAACCAGCTTCTTCAGTATGACCGGTTTTTAAGCCATCTACACTTGGGTCGGTGTAAAGCAAGGCGTTACGGTTACCTTGTTTAATGCCGTTAAAGGTAAATTCTTTTTCAGAGTAGATCGGGTAATACTTTGAGCTGTCATGAATAATATGTTGTGCAAGCGTTGCCATATCTTTTGCAGTCGAGTAGTGACCTTCAGCAGGCATACCGGTTGAATTGATGAAGCTAGTATTGGTCATGCCAATACGTTTTGCTTCTTCATTCATCATGTGAGCAAAAGTACCTTCGTTCCCGGCAATATGTTCCGCCATGGCTTTAGAAGCATCATTACCTGACTGGATGATAATCCCACGCAGCATTTCCAGTGCTGTTGCAGTACCGTTGAGTGGTACATACATACATGATTCCGTACTACTGCCACGACACCATGCTGATTCGTTCATACGAACTTTTTCATCTTCCGTGAGATCACCACCCAACAACTTCTGTTCGATGATGTAACTGGTCATCATCTTGGTCATTGAAGCCGGTGCTAATTTTTCGTTTTCATTTTTAGATGCAAGGATTTGCCCAGTCTCATAGTCCATTAAAACATAAGATTTATTATTGAGTTCTGGCGGTGCAGATAAGACAGATGCTGCGAATGTGAAACTAGGTAATAGTAATAATGCAGCAAGGGCGCTTTTGTGGGTCATTCTAGGTGGTTCCAATATCTTGATATAAGCACAAAGAGCCTAGCATTCTAGGATAAAGCTAGACCGACTTCTACGGAGAAATCGGCTTATTTCAAAAGTATTGTAACCAATTGGTGTTAATTACTGTAAGTCGTCAGTTCTTGGCAAATTTCTTTGTTTTTCGCATCACCGGCTTTTTTTGCATCACTACGTGCTTCGGTTAAAATTGATTTAAATTTTTTCTCTTTGCTGAGCTTGGTTAAAGCTGAAACCGCATCTTTTTCTTGAGGTAAATATTCTTGGGCAAGTTTGGAATATCCTCTCGAAAACTGAGCATCATTTTTCACCAGACTTGGGCAGACTTCTGACAATACATAAATTGCAGCAAGTTCTTGTTGGGTGATTTCTTGAGTGGGAGTAACTTCAATATTTTCTTCTTGTTGTGTTGCGGCGTGAGTCACTGAAAATGTCATTGCAGCGGTGGTCAATAGACCCAAAGATAACGATTTAAACATAGATGATTTCATTTAAGCAGACCTAAATTATTTAAAAATATAACAATATAAATAAGCTTAACGATATTTTTGGTAATTGTAAGTACACAAATGTATTGAAGCTGTTGAAAATTGAAGAAATAATGAATCGACTTTGAGAGTTAAATCTGACTTGTATTTATTTTATAAAAATGGGCATGAAGGTCAATAATCTTCATGCCCATTTTATACAATACTCAATCGGCTGAATATTCTATAGGTTTGGTCTGTTTTGAATTATGCTTCGTAATTGACTACGTCATCACAAACAGATTTCTGTTCATCTTTGCTGGTTTCTTTGGCCGCCTGACGTGCTTCATTCAGAACAGCCTTATATTCTGTATCTGCCTGAAGTTTATCGTAAGTCATAGATTTATCTGAATAATCTTGTAAATAAGACTGAATAAGCTGATGGATATTATGATCAAATTTTGCGTTTTTACCCACAATTGCAGGGCATACTTCAGCCATGACTTGAGTTGAAGCCAGGTCTTCTTTGATAATGGTATTTGCTTCCGCTTGAGTTAAGCCGACATTGGCTAGAACAGCTGGTGATAATAATGCAGCAAAACCTAAACCCAAGAAGCCACGCAATAAGATCATTTTAATCATTTGTTAGTCACATATTTTGAATGGATGTCGAGCGTTAAATATATATAATTCTTTGTATTATTCAATCAAATGTTCTGACCAGTCATTTTTCAAACCTTTTCGAGATTTTTAAGTGAATATATTAATTGCCAATGATGATGGTGTTTTTGCTCCCGGTATCCAAGCGCTTGCACATGCTTTAGTCCCTTTAGGGCGTGTAGTGATTGTTGCACCAGAAAGCGAGCGCAGTGGTTATTCCAGTGCCTTGACGCTAGATCGACCATTACGTCCCGTCCAAATTTCCCCCGATGTTTGGGCCGTCAATGGCACACCGGCAGATTGCGTCTATCTGTCTATGAATGGGCTATTTGATTTTGAATTCGATCTGGTGGTCAGCGGTATTAATAGTGGAGCGAATTTAGGCGATGATGTGCTTTATTCGGGAACAGTCGGTGCAGCATTTGAAGGGCGTTTAATGAAACAACCTGCAATTGCCGTGTCTATGGCAGGACAAAATGTCCGTTCTTACGAAAATCCACAAGATTATGCTGTAGCTGCACAATGGGTACATGATTTTATTGCTTCAGGTTTGCCGGTTTTACCTCCACGTCACATTTTTAACGTGAATATTCCTGATGTGCCTGAATTAAAAGGTTCAAAAATTACTTACCAGGGTCGACGTAGTCAATCAAAACCGATTACCAGTCATGTAGACCCACGCGGTCGTCAAGTCTATTGGATTGGGCTTTCAGGCGAAGCTGTGGCAGACCCGAAAAAAGGTTTAACTGAAATAGAGTCGGACTTTTTTGCAGTTGCGAATGGCTATGTCAGTATCACACCTATTCAAATGGATGCGACCAATTACGAGATTTTGAACACGTTGCATGCACAGTTTTCTAATTAGGCTGCAGTAGTGTTATAACTTTGTGAAAATGTAGTGTTGAAATAATTTTTTATATACTTTTTTGCTAATCTTAGCGCAATTCAATAAATACTATTTATATGTAGAGAGGAAGAGTAATGCTCTTGGTGTCATCGTATCGCTTATTTGCTACGCCTTCAGCCTTGCTGAAAACCATTGTGTTGTCTACAGCTGTTATTTCCACTGTTATTTTGAGTGGTTGTGCTTCAAAACCACAAATTCATAATTCAACACGTTATGCAACTGCACCAGACTACTATACGGTTCGCTCTGGAGATACTTTAAGTGGGATTGCTGCACGTTATGGTCTAGCCTATACCAGTGTCGCGGATATGAATGACATCACGCCGCCGTATCGCATATATGTCGGGCAGTCATTACGTTTAAAAGATTCAGGTTCACGCCGTACCACCACGACTCAAGCCGTAACACAAGCTGCGCCGATTCAACGTCAAACCGTACAACTCCCAACAAATCCGGTTAAAACCAGCGCACCTGTTGTCGCCAATGTCCCGACTGTGCCTGTGGCATCTTCTAAAGCGTCTGCATTACGCTGGGTTAAACCAAGCAATGGTGCAGTTCTGCAAAATTTTAATTTAGCCAATAATATTAAAGGAATTCGCTATACCGGGAATGTAGGTGATGCAATTTATGCGGCCGCAGATGGGCAAGTGGTATATGCAGCAGACGGTTTAAAAGAATATGGTAATCTGATTCTGATCAAGCATATTAATGGTTACATTTCCGCGTATGCACATAACAGTAAAATGAACGTGAAAAGTGGAGAAAATGTGACGGCTGGGCAGAAGATTGCAGAGATGGGTTCATCAGGTACAACCCGCACCATGCTTGAGTTCCAGGTTCGTTTAGACGGTAAGCCTATTGATCCGACTCAGGTATTACCTATTAATTAAATAAATTAATACATTGCTTGAATTTCACCGTATAATACAATGAGTTGCTTTTATCGAAAGATAAAGCATCTCATAAGTTCAGAGGGAAATTTATGTTAGATCAACTTCGGGCAATGGGTGTTTTTGCTTGTGTTGTCGAAAAAAACTCGTTCAGTGGTGCAGCTCGCAATTTAGGCATCACCACCAGTGCTGTAAGTCAGCAAATTCGTTCTTTAGAACATGAGATGGAAGTTACACTTTTACATCGTTCTACCAGGAAGTTGAGTTTAACTGAAGCAGGACAAGCTTTTTTCCACAGCTGCCAAGAGATGCTCGCTGCTGCAGAGCGCGGAAAGGTACGAATTAATGAGCTGCGTGATGACATTGTTGGCGAGTTACGTATTGCAACTACACCAGAGTTAGCTGCAAATCATGTCATTCCAGCATTATCACATTGGATGTCTGCTCATAGAGGGTTGGCCGTTCATGTAGAAGCTGACAATCAATATATTGACCTGATTGAAGGTCGGATTGATATTGCGTTGCGCATAAGTTCAAAAATTGAAGATAATAATTTGCATGTCGTGCCGCTTGCACGAGTTGAGCAGGTTCTGGTGGCTTCACCGAGTTATTTGAATCAGTCTATACCCATTTCACGTCCTGAGGATTTAAAGCATCATGATTTAATTCCGATGAATGTGATCAAGAATTATCAATATTTGTCATTCCAACATGTCGTGACAAGTGAAGAAATCAGTTTAGAAATGCGTTCGAGATTGACCTCAAATAATGTTTTGGTTGCCAAAGCATTATGTCAGCAAGGGCATGGGATCGCTCGAATTTTATATCTAGATGCACAAAAAGATTTAATCAATGGTGCTTTGGTTGAGGTTTTACCAGAGTGGAAATTACCTAGTTTCACCTTATATGCCATTATTTCAAAACATGAACAACAGCCGATGAAAATTCATCGCTGTTTAGAAGCATTAAAACAATATTTCTGCCAATTACCCGGTGGCAGAAATTATCAAGAAGCTTCATAAAAGCAGAGCAGTATGAAAAAAAGCCGCTATCAGCGGCTTTTCATTTTTTGAAGGATGAAAGAATTAAGCTAGAAAGGTTTTAATCAATTTTACCAGGCGAGCAATCAGTTGATCGGCTTGTTCTTGAGTGATATTAAGTGTTGGCAATAAACGAACCACGGAACCTGCAGTTACGTTAATAATCAAATGATATTCATCACGTGCGATGTTCACCAGTTCACCACAGTCTTTCGGTAATTCAATCCCAATCATTAGACCGAAACCACGTACAATGACATTTTGATCAGCCAGTTTGTTGCGCAGCTGATCAACAATATAGGCACCTTTTTCCGCAGCATTTTCAACCAGATTTTCTTTCTGCATAATATCGAGAACTGTATATACCACACGCGAACCGAGCGCTGTACCACTATAGGTTGAACCATGGTTGCCCGCAGTCAATACACCCACACCACGACCTTGAGTCATCACCGCACCAATCGGGAAGCCGTTCCCTAAGCCTTTTGCCGTGGTTAAAACGTCTGGAATGATGCTGGTATGCTGGTAAGCAAAGTATTTACCGGTACGACCATTACCTGTTTGAACTTCATCAAGCATCATCAACCAGTTATGCTGATTACAGATTTGACGAATTTCTTCAAGGTAGCTAAAACCTTGAGGTGCAGTATTTACACCGCCTTCACCTTGAATCGGTTCAACAAAAACAGCCACGATGTCTGGATGGTTAATTGCTGCTTCTTGAATGGCTTCAATGTCACCAAAAGGTACACGGATAAAACCTTCAACCAGTGGTCCAAAACCTTCCTGAACTTTTTTGTTGCCGGTTGCAGCAAGGGTCGCCATGGTACGGCCATGGAAAGAACGGTCTGCAACAATAATTTTTGGATTGGCAATGCCTTGCATTGATCCAAACTTACGGGCAATTTTAATGGCACCCTCATTGGATTCTGCACCGCTGTTCGAGAAGAAAATTTCTTCCATGCCTGAAACTTCAGCAAGTTTTTGCGCTGCAGCCGTTTGCCAAGGTACTTCAAATAAATTGCTGGTGTGAATGAGTGTTGCAGCTTGCTCGGCAATGGCTTCGGCAATAACAGGATGAGCATGACCTAGACCACATACTGCAATTCCTGTAAGTGCATCAAAATATTCAGTGCCATCTTCTGTATAAAGATAAGAACCCCGACCGCGAACAAAGCTGATCGGCTGACGGCCAAAGACTGGCATCAAGTGTGAAGGTTGATCAGATTGCACTGGGGCAAGGGTAATGTTATTCATGACTTACTCTTATCTGTTAGGTAGGAAAAATAAAGCTTTATCTAAGCAAAAACTGCTACAGAATAACAGCCCAAATGGAAATAAAAATGGAAATATTGCTTTAGTCATACTGTTTTGTTAAGTTTTGGGTATAATGCGAGGCAGATGAGTTGAGGATTTATCAATGACTGAACAAGCACGCGACACTGAAGCGTTAATTCGCGACCAAATTGCTAAACATGCAGTACTTCTTTATATGAAGGGTACGCCGCAATTCCCACAATGTGGTTTCTCTGCACGTGCGGTAGAAGCACTCAGTCAAATTGGTCGTCCATTTGCTTATGTAAATATTTTGGAAAACCAGGATATTCGCGCGATTTTGCCACAAATTGCAAATTGGCCGACCTTCCCACAATTGTGGATTAATGGCGAATTAATTGGTGGTAGCGATATCATGCTAGAGATGTTCCAAAAAGGTGAGTTAAAAACCTTGGTAGAACAATACAGCCCAGCATCTGAAGCTTAATTCAGTTGTGAAGCCATTAAAAAAGCGCCTTGTGGCGCTTTTTTAATGGCTTGGTTTAATATTGCTTTATAAAGAAGCAGATTACTCTGCTTCTGACTTGTCCTTGCTGGCCTTTTTAGATTCGACGACATCAGACGGAACAGGTTGTTTTTCGGCTTCTTCTTTTTTCTTTTTCTTGGCTTTTTTCTTTTTCTTTTTTTTCTTCGAGTCATCTTCAAACTCTGCACCATCTTCAATGGCTTGCCAATACTCAAGTTGATCCATTACCGCAGCATAAATTGAATTTTTGCTATAGCGACCTTTTTTGTTTAGGGTGCCGACAGGGCGAGCCATCAGAATTTCCAGAGCCTGATCAATGGTTTGAATGGCATGAATATGGAATTGACCTTTTTCAACCGCTTCAATGACATCGTGTCTCAACATCAAATGTTGCATGTTTTGGCGTGGAATAATTACGCCCTGTTTGCCAGTCAAACCTTGTAATTTACAGGCATCGAAGAAACCTTCAATTTTGGCATTCACGCCGCCAATCGGTTGAACTTGACCGAGTTGATTCATTGAGCCAGTAATTGCCCATGACTGGTCAATCGGCAGTTGGCTAATCGCAGATAATAGTGCAGATAGTTCAGCTACGGTTGCACTGTCCCCATCCACCTGACCATAGCTTTGCTCAAAAGCGAGGGCAGCAGAGAAGTGCAAAATCTGTTCACGGCCAAAATGCGCTTTGAGGAAACTCGACATCAGTAACACGCCTTTGGCATGTAGGGAGCCACCCAGTTCAACACTGCGTTCGATATCCAGAATATCACCACCGCCTTGATAAACCGAAGCGGTTAAACGCGAAGGCAAACCGAATTCAACATCTGCATATTGAATTACAGACAGGGCATTAATCTGTCCTAAACGGTGTCCTTTGGTTTCAATCAACTGTGTGCCACGTGATAAATCTTCCCAGTACAATTCACGTAAATAACCGAGACGGTACTTGCGATGATCGAGTGCGGTATTGATATGTTTATCACTAACGATTTTGTCACCCGATTTTTCTGCATGATGATGGGCTTCGCGAATCAAATCACCCAAAGTTAAAGCATGTAATGACAATGAACTCTGGTCTTCTGCCTGCCGACTTGAATCAGTCAGTAATGCCGCTAAGGCAGAGCGCTCAAAAGGTAATAATTTATCTGCTTGCACATAATCGGCAATCAGCTGCATATACGCCTGCTCATTAGTGTCATTACGTTGTAATGTATCGGTAAAGTCAGCACGGATTTTAAATACACTGCCGAGTTCCGGTTCAACTTCTAGAATCTGATAATAAACTTCAGGTTCTGCCAGTAAAACGACTTTCAAATTCAAGGGAATAGATTGAGGTTCAATCGAAATACTGCCGGTTAAAGTCAGCATATGTTCCAGTGAAGATAGTTTTATCTGCCCTGATTTTAAGGCACGTTTTAAACCTTGCCATGCATAAGGCTGTTCGAGCAGTTGCTCCGCTTCGAGCATTAAAAATCCACCATTGGCTTTGTGCAATGTACCGGGGCGAATCAGGGTGAAGTCTGTGGTAATGGTGCCATTTTGGGTAAGCTGTTCGACATGACCCAGTAAATTGTAATGCGTTGGGAAGTCTTCAAAAATCACTGGTGCGCCAGAATTTGGCTTATAGGACACAATGATATTGACCTGATAACGTGCAGGCACTCGGCTAAATAGGCCTGGGGTAAAGTCATCTTCTTCTTGCTCAAGCACAATTTCGACATTGTTAATAATGTCTTCAGCATAGTATTTGAGATAGTCTTTTAAGCCTTCAACCTCACCAAACTTATTTAAAATTTGTTCAATACGCGGCATCACCACCTGTTTTGCGATATCACGATTTAAGCTTTGCACTTTATCGCGTGCATCATCTTCTAAATCGCCTAAATGTAGGCCTAAGCGTTCCAGTTTTTTGTCCATGTAACGCATGTTGGTTGAAATTTCAGCGCGCTCTTTACTGTTGAGCGCATTAATGTCTTCTGCTGTCATTTCTTCCGCAGAATCATCAATGAAATGTACCGGCACAAAGCAATGTTCTTCATTACGGGTAATCAGTTTCAGATCAAGTTCTTCACCTTCTTTGGTCAGATCAATTAATGCCTGGCGTTGCTCATCCCCAATTTGCTGGCGAATCAGTTCAATACGATTATGATAAATTTCTGCAGTAAAACGGCGTTCTAATTGCTTTAAAATGGTTTGCCAGGTTTGATGCAACAGTGTTTGAAATTTCGCTGCTTGACCGGATGGAAGCTCGAGCGCAATCGGTTGGCGTGGCAGTTTAAAATTATTGACATAGACCCAGTCGTTTGGTGTCGGCATGGTTTTGGCGTGTTGTTGTAATAAACGCTTGATCATGGTGCGTTTACCGAGGCCCGCTGTACCCACAGCAAAAATGTTATAGCCTGAATAAGGTAAAGCAATACCTGCTTCTACAGATGCGCGCGCGCGATCTTGCCCGAGAAAATTATTTAGCGGTTTAAGACGACGTGTGGATGCAGGGATTTTATCGTAATTAGGAATATGCGTCAGTTGTTCAGATTTCAGTTTGGTTTTTTCTAAAGTGCTTTGTATTTCTGGTTGTTCAAATGCAGAAGTTAAAATGTTTTGGCTCGGTTGTTCAATGTTGCTGATAATATTGGCGGATAAAGAAGAGTTCATTTGCTCGAGTCTTTGGGTCACTGTGAAAATCCAAAACGAAATATTGCGGTAGAGTGTTAAAGGTATACAGGTTTGCTTGAAAAATTCAAGCGGACATGATGCTTTAAACGATAAAATAAAATAATGATTTCGTAAATATTGTTGAAACCTATCGCATTACGCGTTTGAATAGCGACATTGAGTTTTTGCAGAACATAATAAATTAATGACAACACAATCTACTGGATGGAAATCGGCCTTTACGGCATTTCTTGATCGCCGTGCCCTTATTATGCTGTTTCTTGGTTTCTCCGCAGGTATTCCAATCTTGCTGATTTTTTCAAGCCTGTCTTTATGGCTGGGAGAAGCCGGAATTGATAAAAGTGCGGTGACTTTTTTTAGCTGGGCGGCGCTAGGCTATTCTTTCAAGTTTGTGTGGGCACCTTTAATTGACGAATTGCCAGTTCCAGTTCTGACGAAAATACTCGGTCGCCGTCGCGCATGGTTGCTGATTGCGCAAGTGTTGATTATCTGCGCCATTTGTATCATGGCATTTTCAAACCCTGCTTTAGGGCAAAGTTATTTGTACCAGATGGCGGTGGGTGCAGTATTGCTGGGCTTTTCTGCGGCAACACAAGATATTGTCATTGATGCTTACCGGATTGAACTGGCTGAAACTCAAATGCAGACCGTTCTGGCCTCGACCTATAATGCCGGTTATCGCATCGGGATGATTGTAGCGGGTGCAGGCGCGTTATTTTTAGCTGCTTCCCTCGGTACAGCGAAAGGCAACTATATTTATAGTGCCTGGAAAATCACTTATTTAGCCATGGCTGCGGTGATGGTAGTGGGGATTATCACCACATTGATGATTCGTGAACCTCAAGTGAGCCGAATTTATAAAAATTATAAACGTACCGATTACTATCGTTTGGTTGCGGTATTTTTTGTAGCAGTAATCAGTTTTGTACTGAGTTATATTTTCTCTGGAAATTTAACAGAAGCGCTTAAATCACAATTTGAAATTTCAGATTCTTTCTTACTATTTTGCTTTGAAGCATTACGTTTTATTGGCTCTGCTGCTGTTGCCGTAATGGTCGGTACATTGCTGGTGAAAATGGGTGCCGTCAATAAACAAATGGCCTTTGAAACCTGGGTCAACCCCATTGCAGATTTCTTTAAACGTTATGGCGTTAAACTGGCATTGGTATTATTGCTGTTGATTGGTTTTTACCGTATTTCCGACATTATTGCCGGTGTCATTTCGAATGTGTTCTATCAAGACCTGAACTTCACCAAACAGCAAATTGCTGAAGCAGTTAAAATTTACGGCGTGATTTTTAGTCTGGTTGGCGGTTTCTTGGGTGGTCTGCTGGCACAGCGCATGAACATTATGAAGTTGATGTTTGTCGGTGCAATCTTGGCCAGTTCAACCAATCTGATTTTTATTGGCTTGGTAAAATCTGGACAGCAACTCAATGATGTCAATGTCACAGTCGGGCAGCACAGTTACAAGGTTCAGTCCGATGAAGTGGGATATTGGAAACTCAAGGTACCGAGTCAGGTTTTAGCACAAGCAGATGAACTGCAAGTCGTTGCCCAGTATTCGGATGGGTCTAAAAATACCGCAATTACAACATTGCCTTATTTAAAGCTGGATGAAAAACAATCCAGTATGCAGATTCTGCCCGTAACCAGTGACAATATCATTGGCTTGCAGGAGCGAAATAATAGTTTAGTCATTCGCGGACAGTATTTTGGGCAACCTTTATCTGAATCTCAAAAAATTGTCTTAAGTTTAGACAAGCAAACTTTTGATGCAAATCTGGATAAAACAGGCGTGTTTAGTGCGGCAATTCCGGCTGAAATTTTAATCGATTCAGCTTCTAAACAGCTGGTTGTTGAAGTGATTGAAAATAATCAAGTCTTATCAACGGCTCAACGTCGCTATACGACCAATATGAAGTTGAGCACCGCCAAAGATTTAGATGTAGATATTCAACCTTTACCTGTCGTAAATGCTCAATCGACTGATGAAGTTGAAATTACTGGCAAGGTGATTAAACCCTATAGTTCAGGTTGGTTGTATTTTGCCATTATTGTCGATAATTTGGCATCAGGGCTTGCTGGTGCTGCATTTATTGCCTTCTTGTCTAGCTTGACCAGCGTATCATTTACCGCAGTGCAATATGCGATTTTTAGTTCCCTGATGACTTTAACCCCCAAGATTTTAGGCGGTTATTCGGGTACTATAGTCAGCAATATTGGTTATCCAAATTTCTTCCTCATGACCACCCTGATTGGTATTCCCATTCTAATTTTAGTGGTGTGGGTGGCGAAGTTATTGGGTGAACATCAACATACGAAGAGTCAATAAGGATGAAGAATATGCGCATGCTGCATACCATGTTACGTGTAGGCGATTTGGAACAATCTTTAAAGTTCTATACTGAAGTACTCGGTATGACTTTGCTTCGTAAGCGTGATTATGAAGAAGGTCGTTTCACTTTAGCCTTTGTGGGTTATGGTGATGAAGAAAACAATACTGTTTTAGAATTAACGCATAACTGGGATACTGCAAGTTATGAGTTGGGCAATGGCTATGGTCATATTGCCATTGCTGTAGACGATGCATATAAAGCATGTGAAGAAATTAAAGCGCGTGGCGGTAAAGTTGTGCGTGAAGCCGGTCCGATGAAAGGTGGCAGTACGGTAATTGCTTTTGTTGAAGATCCGGACGGTTATAAAATCGAGCTGATTCAGCAAGATGTAAATGCCAGAAATAACTAATAGATTTCTTTATAAGTGCTGATGCCCTTTTTATTTTCTTCTAGTAAGTGGGATAAAAGGGGTTTGCAAAGAAATTTAATTATAAAGTGATATAGATAAAATAAATATTGATCATTGATTTGAAAAACTAGCTTTATTTATTTAGCCCATTAAGATGAAACTTTACTATTAGGTAAAATTGCTTAGTGGGCTTTTTTATATCTTAAAATTATTATAAGGAATGAATAATGTTGAAATTATTGGCACTGGATCGCTTTACTATTTTACTGATCGTGATGGTCATTCTGGCGACTATTATTCCAGTATCGGGTTGGGCAGAAAACATCTTTAGCGTAATTACTACAATTGCGATTGCCATTTTATTTTTTTTACATGGTGCAAAAATTTCCAGAGAATCGCTAGTTGATGGGATTATGCATTGGAAATTTCATGTGGTGGTGTTTGCTTTTACCTTTGCCTTATTTCCACTTTTAGGTTTGCTGGCTAAACCCTTGTTGTTGCCAATTTTAGGAAAAGAATTGTATTGGGGCTTTTTGTTTATGTGCTTTTTGCCCTCGACCGTGCAGTCCTCTATTGCCTTTACCTCGGTCGCCAAAGGTAATGTGGCCAGTGCAGTGTGTAGTGCTTCATTTTCTAATTTAATCGGGATGTTTATTACCCCGATACTGGTAAGTTTCTTTATTTTAGGCCAGTCTCAGCATGATTTTGATCCCACGTCAGCCGTGGTTAAAATTGCCTTATTGTTATTGGTGCCTTTTATTTTAGGGCAAATCTTACGTCCTTATGTTTATCCTTATATGCTAAAAATACCCGGTCTGGTTAAAGGCTTTGATCAGGGTACGATTTTAATGGTGGTATATGGGGCTTTTAGTAGTGCGGTGGTAGCAGGCTTATGGCAACTGGTCAGTTGGCAGACCTTACTGATTTTAACGCTGGTGTGCTCCGTATTTTTAACGATTATTATGCTGTTGGCTTTTTATATTCCAAAATGGCTTGGTTTTAATAAAGCTGATCAAATTGCCATGTTCTTTTGTAGCTCTAAAAAAACGTTGGCCAGTGGTGTACCCATGGCACAGATTTTATTTATCGGACAGCCGTTAGGCATGATTGTGTTGCCGATTATGATTTTTCATCAAATTCAGCTGATGGTATGTGGGGTAATTGCCAATTATTGGTCCAAGAGCATGGACGATGAGTCTAGTATAGGTAGTGAAATTAAAGAATAATTCGCTATCTGATATTTTTTGCCGTATAATTATGCCCACTTGTTGTGCTTAGCCCTGGCGGTATCCGTCTCGGTGGGCCAAAAGAATGGTCTGTTATGGTGTTGATCTCGCTTTTCTTTTGAAGAAGCTTTTTCCTCATGAATCATGAGAGTGATCAATTGCGATGACAGCATAAGCCTTTCTTAACTTAGGAGTAATCGACGATGCGCGCCGATATCCACCCAAAATATGAAACATTAGTTGCTACCTGTTCATGTGGTAACGTAATCGAAACTCGTTCAGCGATTGGTAAAGAAACTCTTTACCTTGACGTATGTTCAGCTTGTCACCCATTCTATACTGGTAAACAGAAGAATGTTGACCAAGGTGGTCGTATCGACAAGTTCAAACAACGTTTTTCTGGTATGTCACGTTCTATCAAACGTCCTGACTAATACCGTAAAATGTAAAAAAACGGGCAGTATGCCCGTTTTTTTATGCCTGAAATTTATGTATTTTGCAGCAACACCATGTGTATAAGACCTATTGGTCTTGTACATCAATCAGGTGATCCAGTTTTTTCTGGAAATAATCGCCTTGGATAAAGCGTGCATCTACATTCCAAGCGTTGGCGAAAAGCGTCATATCATTTAATTCGCGTAGCATGATTTCAACAGGTTTAATTTCATGGAAAATTTTGATTTTTTCCTGTAATTCTTCTGTGGATTTTTCTGTATCTAACATTTTAGTTAGCGTATGGTGCAATGTTAAGCAGTTGATATCCAGTTTGCGTATAGCAGATTCACTATAAATAGTATTGCCAAAGTCTCTTAAAGATACTTCAGCGCCAAACTGACGTAGCTGAGTAATCTGCTTTTGTGCCTCTGAAATATTGTGAGTAAGGTCTTCTTCTGAAAATTGTAAAATCAGTGGATGGGTTAATTTACTACGTACAATCGTGATTAGCTTGGAAATAAATTCCGGGAAGGTTCGATCATGGAATAATACGTCTTTATTTAAATTCACAATCAATTTTGCTTCAGGATATTGCGTAATAAAATTATGTAATTGTTTACATGATTCAACCAAAATCCAGCGATCCAGTTTAATGGATAATTCCGGATCTTCTGTCAATTCTCTTAAGCTGGATAAATCTTTCCAGGAATTTTCAAAAATGAAGCCAGTGGTGACTTCATAGGTGTATAAGTTCGTATCTTGTTTATCATAAAGTTGTTGATATTTAAGATGGATCTCTCCGCGATCTAAACTTTGTTCTAGGGCTCTGATTAATGAAGATTCAGGCGAAGAATTTAAGGTCTTGATATCTGGATGATGAATTTCCATCGTTGGAATATCTAAATCCATTTCTAATTCAAGCGCAGGAGTTGGTTCATTTTGGGGTAATGCTGTCTTGTATGCTGAATCAATCAATTGTTCAAATTGGCTTTCATCACCAATTTCACTACCTAAAATTACATAACCAATTCTTAAGTTCAGTGGATAGCTCGTGTGGTTTACTGTCAATAATTGCGGCTTGGTTAATGAGCTTAAACCAATCAGTTTAGATTTTAATTTTGCTTTTGTTTCTGCCTGAAACAGCCCGGTAAAAATACCCGGAGAGACTTCAAATAATGCAACGTTAGTCTGTTCTTTTAAAAATTCTTTGATTTGACGGAAATAATTTTTTGAAGTGACCCAATTCCCTTCAAAAATAGTTTCAGGACAAGAAGCTAAAGAGAACAGTACCAGTGCATTAATATCAGAAGGCTGTTTGATAATGGTTCGGTTAAGTAACTGATAGGGAGTGGTTTTCTGCGTATTTTTATCACTTGTTGCAGATGTTGCATTCGTTGCTTTAGACGTTTCAATATCAATGGTAATTTGTAATGTATCTTCATCTGTAGCGGGTAAAAATTCGATTTTAAGCGGATTCGGCACAGAAACCTGATCATTTAATGTGACGATTTCTAATCGACCTAAATCAAACTGACCTTGCGTAATTTTTTTAAAGCGTAACTTAAAGTCGTTTAAGTCTTTCGGTTGTAACAGGTCAAGCACAGGAAGGCCTACAATATCTTCCTCATTTTTAATCCCAAAGAGTTGTAAATATTCAGGATTGGCTTGAATGTGAATGCCTTCTTGAATAAGTGCGACGGCCTTGTTGCTATCATGTACCAAAGATTGTGCTTGGCTTTGTGCAGACTCTAACTCATCCATTAGATGTTGTTGAGTCATGAGTAGGTGACTGGAGGAAAGTGCACGAAGTAAGCCAAGGTAAAAACGGTCTGGATAATCCAGATTTAAAATGTCGTAAATGCCTTTACGAATATAACTGGCATATTGATCTGCCTGATAATCTTCTGGTTTAAGAAGGAGAATCGGTAAATTCGGTTGTTTTGATAGCTGGATTAAGCTTAAGGCCTGTTCATATTTTAAGTCGTAGGCACGGCCAAAAATGACCAAGTCCCAATTTTGATGGAGTTGTTTTTCAAAATTTTGTAAATCATCCAGCAATGTTGCCTGTATGACATGTCCACTCGACGTTAAAAGATCACGAATTTGGTTAAAACGTATTTGATTATCATCGATAATGAGTAAACGTGTCTCGGTACGTTTTAACTTTTTAGACAATAATGGATTTCTCACTTCAATGCTTCCCATAAATCTTGATTCTTTATTTCATTCATTTGTTTGTTGATGAAGTTTTTGATCAGGCTTTCTTGTTGATCATTTAGTAACTCAAATTCAAAACGAATAAAACTTTGCGTAATAAGCTGTGCTTTGGTCAGGTAAATTTTTAGTTCTTCTTTTCCTAATCGCAAATGAATAGTTTGTTTTTCTCTAAACATGTGCGAACCCGATACAATTAAACTGGTTGAAACATCATTGAGTTGAGAAGTTTGAACAATAAGAGCAGGTTGGTAGTTGCTACTGTTACGTTCAGTTTTCACCATGACTGAGCAGGGGAATAAATCTTGAGCCAATACTTCAAGCCCAAGTTCCAAACTTTTTTCTGTCGATTGTTTAATCCAGCGAACCACACCGCCACGCCAAGGACTATTGGTATTTTCCTGAATTAAAATAAATTCCCCCGTTTTTAAATTTGAGGGTGTAGCACCGGTCCACTTAATTCTGTAACCATTCACACTAATATCCAGAACTTCGGCTGGATAAATCTGTTTTGCTTCCCGGTCCAGAACTTTAGCTGTGCTGATTTCAGCAGGAATATTGGAATTCATGGAATTGATAAAGCTACTTTCGTTTTGGAACTGATAATTATTTTCCACATCCAAAGTTTCGTGAAAGTTTTTACCTTTAGAGAGGTAAAAGTGCGCCACAGACAGACTAAAACAAATCTGCAATTGTGCCGAATACTCATAGCGCTCATGGCGACGTTCGACATTGGTTGTAAGCAAGTTATGAATATGAAAGTATAGGGCTGGAGTCAGGAATAACTTTTCATTACGAGACAGATAACCTGTTTTTTTGGTTTGGGTTTCAGACAGATGATCTAATAAATTTTGCGTTGCAATATAGATGGTCGGTTTATATAAACTGGATTGATTGATATTGAAAACCGGTGGATAATCTTTATTGGTATCAACAATATAGCGAGAAAGAGTGGTTTCTTTCGGCAAAATGTGAACCAATTTTGCCCAGTCAAAGCTACATAAATATAAGCCTTGCATTTCCGATGGGCGAATTTGATGAGTATTGAAAATATCCAATAAAATAAGTTGTGAATAAGCGTGAGCAATTGTTTGTAATTGATGCTGTGTATCTAAAATTTGATTGATATTGGTTTGATAAAAATTATTCTTGATTGAACACTCGAGCAGTTGATGCGCGATCAACCATTGACCAAATAATGGAGTGCTATACAGCAAATTCTGTTGATAAAGTAACAACGAGAGTTGCTGTAATGCGTAATAAGTCGAAACAATTCTGGCAGTCTGTAAACTCTTCTTTTGATTAAATGCAAAGATAGAAAACTTTTGCAAACTTAATTGGGTATTACAGCGTTTTGAAATATCAATATAGATTTTGGCGAAATGGCTACGTAAAAGCATAGCCAATTCAATAATTTGATCACTACGATCGGTGGTGATGAGGCTCTGGTTAAAAAAATGCTTTTCCAGACTGGCGAGTACATTGTCAATAGTCGGGTGCAAGATTTGAATTAAATCAAAACGTAGCATTTCTGGGCATTTAAGCTCTGATATCTCCAATAACGCATTGAAAAGTTCTTTTGAAGAATTTCCAAGTTGCAGGATAGATAAATTAGACACCCATTCTTGCAGCCCTTTTGCATTCGATGGACAAAAGCTCAGTTGTTCCAACTTTAATTCTGTTGGTGTTTGGAAGATATCAGAAGTACTCATAAGCATCGTTATTATTTAACTCAAAAAGTTGAAACTCCAAAAAGCGGTGTTTTATTTTTTTCGCCCGCTATTTCCCTAACGAGTTTAGGAACCAAATATCCTGGAAGGTTCTCTAAAACATCTTTATATATAAGATTGATCTGCTCAGGACTCAAGTCAAAATGATGCGCACCTTTTACTTTATCTAATACATGTAAATAGTATGGCATCACGCCTGCATCAAACAGACGGTAACTTAAATCCACTAAAACTTGTGCAGAATTATTGACCCCATTTAATAAAACTGCCTGGTTAAGCACGGTGATTTGTTGTTGAACCAATTCTAAAAGTTTAGCGCAAGTAAAATCATCAAGCTCAGCCGCATGATTTGAGTGTACCACTAGAATAATTCGTAGCCTACTGTTTTTTAATAGGGAAACCAGCTCTTCATCGACACGGTTGGGGATTACGATAGGAACCCGTGAATGAATTCTCAAAAATTTAATTTGCGGTAGCGATTCCAAACGATCTATCCAGAGTTTTAATTTTCGATTGGAGAGCGTAAGCGGATCTCCACCACTAAAAATGACTTCATTGATATCGGGTTGGCTTTCGATATAGCTTTTAATGTTGAGCCAATCTTCATTTTTTGGCAGATTTTCCTGATAAGGGAAATGACGGCGAAAACAATAACGACAATGTACCGCACACGCACCAGTCAAGGTGAGTAAAAAGCGTGATTTGTATTTGTGTAATACACCGGGTTGCTGATTGGCTTGTTCTTCACCGAGGGGGTCTGTCACAAATCCGATATGTTCTTCAAGTTCTAGATGATGGGGCAACACTTGTAATAGAAGCGGGTCAAGCGGGTCGCCAATGTTCATTTTTCCGACGAATGCACGAGGAACACGTAACTTAAATTGTTCAGAAGCAAGGATTGCCCCTGATAATAATTGATCAGGTGAGAGCTGAAGCGTCTCCAGAAGCTCTAATGGATCTGTAATCAGGTCACTGAGTTGAGATTGCCAGTTTTGCTCTTGATATAAATAGTTTATCATGCCGCATGTAAAAAATGATGCTAGTCTAGCATCAATAGATTTAAGTTAGTAAGTTTGGAGCGAGCCTTTCATGGCCAATTATTCGACAAATGATTTTAAAGCAGGCCTTAAGGTCATGCTTGATGGTAATCCATGTACAATTCTAGAAAATGAGTACGTAAAACCAGGTAAGGGTCAAGCCTTCAGCCGGGTAAAATTACGTAATCTTAGAAGCGGAAAAGTGCTAGAAAAAACGTTTAAATCCAATGAAACACTGGAAGGTGCGGACATTGTTGAAGTTGAAATGGAATACCTCTACAACGATGGCGAACTTTGGAACTTTATGGATCCAGTGAGCTTCGAACAAATCGCAGCTGACAAAACTGCGATGGGCGATGCTGCCAAATGGTTGAAAGACGATTCAAACGAAAAATGTACAATCATGCTTTTTAATGGGGTTCCATTGTCAGTAAGTGCACCAAACTTCGTTGTGTTGAAAATCGTTGAAACTGATCCAGGCGTACGTGGTGATACTTCGGGCGGTGGCGGTAAGCCTGCCAAACTCGAAACGGGTGCCGTTGTTCGTGTACCATTATTCGTACAGCAAGAAGAAAGTGTTCGTGTAGATACCCGTACAGGTGACTATTTAGAACGTGCATAATGGTTTTAAAATAGACTATTATCGAAAGGGATGATTCAAATCATCCCTTTTTTTATGCCAAAGTATTAGATGAAAAGTAAATAATGAGGAGTAGAGTCGCAAAGGAAGAAACAGCAGTATTTCCAACAATAAAAATGAACGCTGATTTATGCAGAAGATATGAGGGAATTACATGGAAAAAATTCAACCGAAGTTAACCATGACTTCAAAAATAGTGTGGCTTCTGGTCGCGATTTTAGGTGCGGTATCATTCGGGATACTGGCGATCAGCAGAGGAGAGCATGTGAATGCAGTTTGGCTCGTATTGGCAGCCATCTGTGTATATAGCATTGCTTATCGCTTCTATAGTTTATTTATTGCCAATAAAGTCTTTGAACTCAATGCCCGACGTTTAACGCCAGCGCATCGTTTAGCCGATGGTCTGGATTATGTTCCCACCAATAAATATGTCCTGTTTGGTCACCACTTTGCCGCTATTGCAGGTGCCGGGCCATTGGTCGGTCCTATTCTTGCAGCGCAGATGGGTTATTTACCTGGAACCATCTGGTTGTTGGTGGGTGTGGTTCTTGCGGGTGCTGTTCAGGACTTCTTGGTGCTGTTTATCTCCACCCGCCGTGATGGGCGTTCGCTCGGTGAAATGGCCAAGCAGGAACTAGGTTCCTTTGCGGGTGTAATTGTAATGCTGGGTGCCTTAGGCGTTATGATCATCATTCTGGCAGTGCTTGCATTGGTGGTGGTGAAAGCCTTGACCAACAGTCCATGGGGTGTGTTCAGTATTGCTGCAACCATTCCAATTGCATTGTTCATGGGCGTATATATGCGTTATATCCGTCCGGGAAAAATTGCCGAGGTTTCGATCATTGGTTTTGTGCTGATGATGCTGGCGATTGTGTACGGTGGAAATGTCGCAGCTGATCCTTATTGGGGACCGATCTTTACACTTTCTGGTACGCAACTGACTTGGTGTTTAATCATTTACGGTTTCGTTGCTTCAGTCTTGCCGGTTTGGTTGTTGCTGGCACCACGTGACTACCTTTCTACCTTCTTGAAGATTGGTGTGATTGCCGGTCTTGCAGTCGGTATTATGGTGGCATTACCTGAAATGAAAATGCCTGCGGTAACGCATTTCATTGATGGCACAGGTCCTGTATTCGCAGGATCTATGTTCCCATTCTTATTCATTACCATTGCCTGTGGTGCAATTTCCGGTTTCCACGCTCTGGTTGCTTCAGGAACCACACCAAAACTCATTGAAAATGAAGTCGATATTCGTGTAATCGGTTACGGTGGTATGTTGATGGAATCTTTCGTTGCTGTCATGGCAATGATTTGCGCCACTATTCTTGAGCCAGGTGTCTATTTTGCAATTAATGCACCCGCTGCCGTATTAGGTACCACAGTTGAAAGTGCTGCTGAAGCAGTGCGTAATTTAGGCTTTGTGGTGACCCCCGAAGCATTGACTTTACTTGCTCAGGAAGTCGGTGAAAGCTCGATTCTTTCACGTACAGGCGGTGCGCCAACATTTGCGATTGGTATGGCGCACATTATTACGGAAATTTTTAACAACCGTTCTATGATGGCGTTCTGGTATCACTTCGCAATTTTGTTTGAAGCCTTATTCATTTTAACTGCGGTAGATGCGGGTACACGTGCTTGCCGTTTCATGGTTCAGGATACTGTTGGTATCGTGATTCCTGCGTTGAAAAAATCACATAACTTCTTTGGTAATCTGCTGGGAACCGCCGTTGCTGTTTCAGGTTGGGGTTTTTTTGTTTATCAAGGTGTGATTGATCCACTTGGCGGTATTAATAGCTTATGGCCTTTATTTGGTATTGGTAACCAAATGCTTGCTGCAATGGCACTGATTTTGGGTACTGTGATCTTGTTCAAAATGAAGAAAGAGAAATATGTTTGGATCACTATTTTTCCAACCATTTTCTTATTTATTACCTGTATGACGGCAGGTTGGCAGAAAATGTTCCATGAAAATCCAAAAATTGGTTTCCTGGCACAAGCCAACCGTTTCTCTGATGCAATTGCACGTAATGAAATTTTAAAACCAGCCAAAGACATCGCTGAAATGCAAACGATTGTGTTCTCAAATCAAATCAATGCTGTGCTTTGTGGTTTCTTTATGATTGTGGCGATTGTAATGTTGGTGGCTGCCATTGGTGTGATTCGTCGTGCATGGGCAGATCCTAATCCAAGCGTACATGAGTCAGAAGCCGTTTACAGGGATGAGATTAGTCCAAATGAAGTCGCAGGAGAGCTGAAATGAGTCTAAAAGATCAGATTCGCCAAAAATTGGCTTTAGGCAAAATCATTAAATTTACAGTGCTTGCACAGCCGAAAAAGTTTTTGATGTTGAATGGCATTAAAACCATTCAATTGATTTGGCAACGTCTCCAGCAGAGTTTTCGCTTGATGGTCGGTGTGCCGGATTATCAGACTTATCTAGAGCATATGAAAAAGAATCATCCAGACTTGGTCGCAATGGATGCCAAAACATTTTACCGTCACTGCGTGGATGCACGTTATCCAAGTGCAGCTGGGGGAATGAAAAAGTGCCCGTGTTAATCTGAATACGTCTTTTCAAAAATCTTTTGATTTCTTTGGAAAAAGGATAAAACGGTGTATGTTAATTATGCACCGTTTTTTTATTGGGGGAATGAATTGTGATTTGGGGTATGAGTAAGGTTCAAAAACAAGAACTCACACACGAACAGCAACAGCTGAATGAAAAAGTTGAATCTTATGCGGCAAAAATTCAAGCCTTCTTAACGCAAATCAATAGCATTATTTTAGATAAAGAACATCAGACCAAACTGGCTTTAACCAGTTTGTTGGCGGGCGGGCATGTGTTGTTTGAAGATTTACCTGGACTTGGTAAAACGACATTGTCCAGTGCCTTATCCCATATTGCAGGGCTAAAGTTTCAGCGTATTCAGTTTACCAATGACATGCTTGCCAGTGATGTCATTGGCGTAAATATGTTTAATCAAAAGCAGCACCAGTTTGAGTTCAAGCAAGGTCCAATTTTCACCCAAATATTACTCGCAGATGAGATTAACCGCTGTAGTCCCAAAACCCAGAGTGCGTTGTTAGAAGCGATGGAAGAAGGTTTGGTGACGGTAGATGGGGTACGTTATCAATTGCCGCAACCTTTTTGGGTGATTGCAACGCAGAATCCGCTGTTTCAAAGTGGCACTTATAGCTTGCCAGAATCCCAGCTGGATCGGTTTCTGATGCGTTTGTCACTGGGCTATCCATCACGTTCTGCAGAAAAACTATTGTTACAACAGGCCTCCCGCTATGCCTTGATTTCAACCTTGGAACATGTTTTTAGCGAGTACGAAATTTTAGATATTCAACAACGGGTCATGCAGATTCATATTGCTGACGTGATGCTGGATTATATGCTGGATTTGGCCAGTGAAACACGTAAAAACCGGCATGGATTATCCACGCGTGGGCTATTGGCTCTGAAAAAAGCTTCACAAGCGCATGCCTTTATTGAACAGCGTAGCTATGTCACCCCGGATGATGTTCAGGCCGTGTTTGTTGCCGTGGTTTCGCATCGGATTGGATTGAGTGAAGCAGAAACTTTGCAGTTGATGCAGCAAATCAATATTAGCTAAAGGAAGATCAAATTGAGCAAGCCTTGGCAAAAATGGTTAGCAAAACGCTTTCAATTTGAAAAAGTAAAAAAGCTTTCGCAAAAAGACATTTTGATTTTTATCTATCAGCAGGGCTATCTGTATTTAGTATTGATCTTGATTACTTTTATTGCCGGAATCAATTATGCCAATAACCTGATTTTGGGTTTTTGCTTTCTAATCAGTGCAATTTTATGTATTAGTTTTTATGTCACTTTTAAACAATTACATGATTTAAATATTGAAATTTCAGTAAATGAGATAGGACAGGCAGGAGATAATCTTGATTTACAAATCCATTTTCAACAACGACAAAAGCAATCGCGTTATTTATGGATTAAAACCGATCAGCATTTAGAAAAAGTCTCTATTGTCGAACTCAAGCAAAAAATTACTCTGTCTTTTTTTATGGATAAACGTGGCAAGTTTCATTATCCAACTGTGCAGATTTATGCTGTATATCCATTTGGGCTGGTTCGTGCATGGACCTATTTTTACTTAACGGAATATTCGTGGGTGGCGCCCAAAGCTGAATTTTATAATGCAGAAAACAAACAGTATCAGCATAGTTTTGAACCTGATATGGATGAGTTCCGTGAACTGCGTAATTTCAAGTTAGGAGATTCCTTGCAAGCCGTGTCATGGAAGCAGGTAGCACGTGGGCAAGGTTTATATATTAAGGTCTTTGAGCAACATGATGATCAACCGAGTATAGAAATCCATTATGCAAATATGCCAAGTACCGAGCATGAAGAAAAACTCAGTTTAATGATGGGGCTGATTGAGCAATGTGAGCAACTGCAATGTAGCTATGTGATATTTTTACCTCAAGCTGAATTAAGCACAGGAAGTGGTACAAACCAGTTGCTTAAGGCAAAAAAACTTTTGGCGCAGGCTTAAATTATGATTCATGCTGACGTTAGAACCTCGATTTTAATTACTTTATTATTACTACTAATTGCACAAGTATTTTTTAGTCCTGTTCTGTTAAGTGCAATTTTTGCCGTGATTATGCTCTGTTTGTTTATTAGCTTCAGACAGCAGTCCAAAGCAGTATCCAAAATATGGACATTTGCCCTGACAATTTTAGCATTGGCGACCATCTATTTTACCTATCAGAGTTTTATTGGGGTAGAAGCCGGGGTTGCGGTTTTATCCACTTTTTTGTTTGCCAAAGCTTTGGAAACCAAAAGTAGACGTGATGTTATTATCTTGTTTAATTTTGCCTTGTTTGTCGGAGCGAGTTCATTTTTATATAGTCAGTCCATCTGGATGGCCATTATCATTCTGCTGTGTTTATTCAGTTGCCTGATCGGGCTTTATCGTTTACAAACCAGTGACTTTAAACACGCATCCAATCCATCAGCGGAATTAAAAACAGATGCCAAGCATGTGGGTAAATTTCTACTTTTGGCTTTGCCTTTTTTTATCTTGCTGTTTATCTTTTTTCCGCGTTTACCGCCACTGTGGCATATTCCAATTCCAGAACAAAAAAGTGTCACGGGGATGAGTGATAGCATGTCACCCGGTGATATTGCAGCGCTTTCTCAATCTAGTAGTTTGGCTTTTCGCATTATTGGCAATGTTAATAAACTCCCTTCCCGAAATGAGCTTTATTGGCGAGCAATGGTTCTGGACCAATATGATGGTAGAACATGGACCAGTAGTTTTGTGAATCAACAGCCTGTCTTTACGAATACGAATACGAATACGATTACGAGAAAAACAAATCAGGGTTTTGATTACCAATATTTAGCTGCAGATCCACGGGTAATGTGGGTAATGGGCTTAGAAAAATCCATTCCTAAAGACCCCGAATACCGTTTAAAGCAGGATTGGGGTATTAGCCCGATCCGTTCCATCACCCGGAATCAGCCTATTAATTTGCATTGGTTAGGCGATGTACAGCTGCAAGAACGAGGATTATCCCAAAACAATGTACTGAAAAAAATCACCATTCAAACTCCTGCACAACTTGATGAACAATCACGTCAATTCGCCTTGGAAATGTTTCGGCAAAGTGGACAGTTACCTGATCAATATGTCCGTAATATTTTACAGTGGTATAAGAAAAATGATTTTGTATATACCTTAACCCCGGGTTTATTGGGTGAAAACCGTATTGATGAATTCTTGTTTCAATCCCGGCAGGGCTTTTGTGAGCATTATGCTTCGAGTTTTGCCATGTTAATGCGATATGTTGGAATTCCTGCACGTGTAGTCATTGGTTATCAAGGCGGACAACTTGCGCTGGATCGAGCTAGTTGGGAAGTTCGTCAACTTGATGCTCATGCATGGACAGAAGTACAATTAAATGGAAAATGGCAACGTGTTGATCCCACTGCAATCATTGCACCGCAACGTATAGATGGGGGAATGCAAAATTATATTGAAAATGATCGAACAATTTTGGGGAGTAAAGAGCAAAAGTGGAGATATCGCCAATTTGCAGTGATGAAAAACATGCGAATATGGAGTGATTATGCAAGTTATCAATGGCAAAGCAAAGTCATAGGATACGATGCTGAAAAGCAGCAAAGTTGGTTGTCGAAATTAGGTCTAAAAACTGCTTATGCCAGTATCCTGATATTGCTCTCCAGCATTTTATTAGTGGTAATTTTTTATTTTGTTTGGATTTATTATCGTAACAGACAGCACGGTTCGGCATATGAACGTGCGATTCAACAGTTCTCTAAGCAATTGGAAGAACCGTTACGTAAGCAGCCTGCTGAAACTTTTTTTGCTTGGATGCAACGATTAGCCGATGGAATTGAAGAAGATCAGCATAGGATATTTATCCAAACGGCAGAATATTATCAGCAGCAACAGTTTTCTGTAGTGCCAAGTGATACAAGGCTAAAAAAATTCAGTGAAATGCTGAAAACTTGTGCATATGCGTTAAAAAAGAGAAGAAAGCACTTGTCTTAAAAAATAAAAATGAATATGATTCACAGCACTTAGGTGTATAGCTCAGTTGGTTAGAGCGCTACGTTGACATCGTAGAGGTCAGCAGTTCGAGTCTGCTTATACCTACCAATATAAATCAAGGGTTTACAAGCAATTTCAAAGACTTGTAAGCCCTTTTTTAATTCCTAAATTGCTGCATTTGCTTTACTTGCTGCGAGAAAATAAGAAAATACCGCAAAAATTACGTCATTTTGTGTCAGGTTTGTGTCAAGATTGTGTCGTCAAATCTGCAATCTGAATTTATATCTCATGAAATTACCAAAACCAAGAAAAAGAGGTGAGGCATGGTCTATTTCCGTCATGGTGAATGGCAAGAGGGAATACTGCACCAGAGATACTGAAAAAGAGTGCATTCAGTGGGCAGTTGCTCAAAAAATTCTAGAAAAAGAAAACATAGATGTACCTTTAGATAATCGACCACAATATACATTTAAAGAGTTATTCGACAAATACTATAAAGATGAAGGCAGACACAAGAAGTCTAAGCCGTGGATCTATGGTCAACTTAAAAACTTCGATGAGAAATTTGGCGTATTGGCCCAAGCATCAATTTACGACATCACGCCAAAACATTTAACCAACTGGCGTAATAAGCGCAGTAAAGAAGTAAATGCAAATACCGTGCTTAAAGAGATGAGTCTCTATAGTGCTATTTTCACTTATGCTCAAAAGGAATTATTCATTCTTGACACAAATCCCTTCTTTTCTGTGTCAAAGCCTAAAAAGCCAAAATCGCGTGACCGAAGAATCACTGATGATGAAATAGATAAAATTATTGCAGCATTTAATTATTGTCGCGGACAGGTTCCTGTTACACCGCATCACTATGTTGCATGGGGCTTCTTGTTTGCGCTTGAAACCGCAATGCGCAGAGGTGAGCTACTCAGTATTAAAATGAGCGACATATTTGAGAAGTATGTGCATCTGCCTGACACAAAAAATGGCGAAGCTAGAAACGTGCCTTTGACACCGCAAGCACGTGAAATGCTGAAGCTCATCCAGCATGACAATGAAAAACTCATACCGCAGTCAGAGAATGCTTTTAGGCTTCTATTTGAGCGTACTAAGGCAAAGATTGGATTAGATGATTTGCATTTTCATGATACACGCCATGAAGCGATTACAAGGCTGGTTAATCAGCGCAAAGTACCTGTAGAGATTTTGGCAAAGATTACGGGGCATAGAACAATTAAAATCCTACTGAATACTTACTATAATCCGCATGCTGACGATATTGCAGATATGTTATGAAAAAGCCCCTTAAAAGGGGCGTGATTTTAATTAATTTTTTCTTCTTGCACCGCGCTTACTTTTAACCTCATTCTTCAAAATAGCATCGGCAAGTTTTGGGTTGTACAAAGCCTTTCCGGTGGTGCCTTGGTTAATGCTTTCACATTTTCTTCTGATTGTATCAACCGACGTTGAATATTTTTCTGCAAGCCATGCAGCAGAGACTAATTCAACCTTCTCTTGTTGCATTCCAATTACTGTTGCACCACCAATATCAGCACCTAAAAATATTTGAGGTGGTACATCCGACTCAACCGTGATTGTAAATTTTAATGCTCCCATCAAGACACCTCCTTCAAACCTTGAACTACCTCAAAAGGTAATTTCGTGTTAATTCCCTGAAATTCATTCCGTATCACATGCTCATTAAGAACTTCATAAACCAATTCAACTTCTTCACCACTTAATTTGTAGCCAGTGTCGCCAATTTTTCGGGCTGCTAAGGTTTCAATGAGGTCTTTGGCTTGTTCAAGATTGGTCATGAGCTGGCTCCAACATAATCGCTTGAGCTTTAAGGCGAACAACAAAGTCCTTACCATGTCTCAGCCATAATTCTAAGAACAACTTGAAACGCTTTTGAGCCGCTTCATTCATCTTGCCAAGACCATCAATTTTCAGACTTGGCTTATTCGGTTTGGTGAAAACTGCTTCATCTTGAATTTTGTTAATCACACAGTGGTATTCATCATTTGCATTGAAGATGGTGAATACCGGGATTAGATGTTGAGGGCAGATCATGCTTAAGTTCCTTAATAGCACCCAATTAAGGGCGCATATTCCCAAATCAGGCTGTTAAAGCCGCTTCTTGTGCTTCATAGGCTGAATTGATTTGCATGATCTGGTCATCATTCATCTGAGCTGTAAAGGGCTCAAAGCGTGAAGCCATAATTGCGTTTAGCGCATCAAGATCGGCAGTATTGTTGATCTCCTCAATCACCGATTGAACTGATTCAGCAGGGAATACTTGGTTAGCTTTTAGTTCTTCACGCTTGGCTTTAAATAAATTTCCAATCTCAGACTTGGCAGGCTCACCCAGATTCAGCGCAGCAATGTCAGCGCCGATCTGATTAAGCTCATCAAGGGAAGTGGCATTATCAATGCGCTGGTAGTAAGGGGTTAGGTCGATTTCTGTAGCCACTGAATCAACCGCAGCTTTCTTTGCCATGCGCTGTTTAAGGGCAGAGGATCCGCTATTGGCTTTTACTGTGCCAGATTCAGCCGAAACAGCAGCAGGAGTGATATCGATTTCCTTATCCTGTTCTTCTTCAGCGATTGCCATACCCTTAAGGACATCTGTAAATTCATCACGCAATGCGTAAGAGCGTGCACGTAGCTTCAACATGCGTTTCGGATACTGAGTCCATGGGCCTTGTTTGCCAGATAAGCCAGCCTTTTTAGCATCCTCCATGCTGAATTTTGAAACTACAGGTTCCTGACCTTTGCGCTTTACGGTGCAAGTTGCTTCTTGACCATTATCTGATAGCTCCTCGCGAATAAATTCAAGCAGACCCGAGCTACGCACTAAAGCAAGCATTGCATCACCCCAAACAGAAGGGCGTCCATTAATTACAGCAATGTTCTGTAGTGCCTGCAAAGGCTGCAAGCCAATTTCAGCACCCCACTGCATAGCAACCAGAATGTTGCCGGGTTTGCGCTGGTAATCCTTCGGCACAATGTCAGAACCTGCAAGCAGGTCAGCAATCTGCATTGCTTCTTGCAGGCTGGTTGGGGTTAAGAAATTTGCAGCTGCATTTTGATTTGCTTTAACAATTGCGTTCATATTTTTATTCCTTTTAAATTTGGTTAAGCCACACGTAAAACGCGAGTGCTTGAAGTCTTCAAAAATTGTTCGTAGATATCTGGGTGAGCCGATTTAAGTGCTTTGCTGTCCAGTGTGTTGCGTTCTTGATATTTGAAAGTTGCTAGACGTTTATCCTCAGCAATGATCATTTCCGCATCTTCCATGCGCGAACAAATCTTTAATTTCAGAGCATCAAGCTCTTTATCTGCATCTTTGATAGTGCTGTTTAGGTCTTTATATTCAGCAATTATTTCCGCAAGTTCATCGTCAGCTGTTAATGCCTGATCAGGGTTGTGATGAGACCAGCGATGAAGCACATCATCAAATGTAGTTGGAACAGGTGGTACATCTGCTTGCACATTCTCATGCCAGAACGTAGAGCATTCATCTGTGAGCATTTCAAACAGTTCTGGATCAAACTGCACTTGGTAGCTGCGGAATTTCTGTCCACCGATCAGCACACCAAGGCCACACATTGATGCACCTGTAATACCCATATACCACTGCACTTGAGTCAGGTAATAATCTGGCACCTGTTCCGATTGCTCGTCACCCCATAGCTTTGCCAGGTATTGATTTGCTGTTTTGCATTCTAGGATGCGGTCCGTGGTGAGCTTGCCGTCTTTGATGCGTACATTTCCTGAAATATCTGGATTGATAATTGCACGGTCAATATTGGCAATCATCCATTCATGTTCCGGGTTGCGAATCGTTGCATTGACACGCTGCACCTTCACTCTATTGCGCTTGGCATATTCTTTAGCCACAACGTCTTCCAGCATATTTCCCCAGTAGGCAGGCTCACTAGTGCTGTCTTCCAGATCAGAACGGCTAGTCTTATCCAGCCAAAGCTGATAAGGAGATTTGTATTTGCTCAAACCAAGGATTGCAGCGACATCCGAACCACCCACACCAAGACGACGAGATTGAAGCCATTCTTGACGAGCATTTTCAACTTCTTGTAAATTAATTTGTGTATTCATTCTTATGCTCCCTGCTTCAATTCAAATTTTTCTACAGCTTTCGCTTCCAGTTGTGCATTCAAGTCACCAACTTGATATTCGGTGAGGATGAAATTCAGGCCGGCTGGTGTTTCTTTCAAATCAGATCGCGTGACCAGGGCTAAAGTTTTGTTATCTATTTTAAGTTTGGTGTAAGGCACATCTCGACCGCCTTCAGGATCGAATTGCAACTCAACACAAGCCCAATCACTCAACTCGTTCGCCAGCATTTCACAATCAAACTCAACGCAGCCATACATCAAAGTGAATCGAACCATGCCAGCATCAACTTCAATACTTTCATCTTTAAGCCAAAAAATAGGGAAGCAGGGAGCAAACAATTCAGGTTTAGTTTGAGCATTCATCACTTCACCTCCGCTTGAAACTTAACCGCCTGCAACGTCTGACGATCCACATCGTTTGAACAGCTGCGTACCATAAAAGGCACTGCGCCAATCGTTCCAAGAATCACCACAATGGCTAAGGTGTCCTGCATCCAAGCTTTAACCTTGGCGCGTTTATTTGTTTTAGCAATCTCACAGTTGATGGCGGTTGCTGATGAAGAATCCCTGTTGGGGGAATGTAGCCAAACTCTGGGGTTTGACTATGGGAATGGGTTTGGTTCATACTTATCTCACTCACAGGAAGGTGTGGGTCATGCTCCAAGTAGTTACCGCTACGTTGGGGCTTTTCTTTGTTTATGAGATAAAGATTAACTGTAGTTAATAAATATGTCAATACTAAAGCTAACCTAAGTTAATTAAAAGTTAACTTTTTTTATTAACCATGATTTAATAGACAAAAGAAAACCCACACAAGGTGGGTTATTTGGAGTTTGTTATGGGTGGTAATCAAGAACTAGAACGCGGTGTTATTCCTAAAGGTACACGCATTAAGTTATACGAAGGTCGCGTTACCCTTATAGAGGATGTGGTTGTGGACGCAAACCAAGAATGGATTGATAAAGTAATTCAAGACGAAAAGGATTTTTATTGTGGAGTGGCTCGCACAGGCAATTCATCGCTCATTTCAAGCGATTAACAGCATCAGCAATATTTGTTGGTAAATTTTGAGAGGCTTTATTGTTTAAATTAATCTCGGTTATAAACAACACATCATCATTATCGACATGCTTTGCTAAAAAACCTCTAATTTGAATTGCACTATATTTTGACTTAATAATGAATTGAGAGAGGGTCACCTTAACCCAGACGGTCTCTGAAATTTTATCAATCCCCTCATTCAAAAGAGCGTAGTTTTTTACTTGATGTAAATCATAAGTGACTGAGTAAGTCTTCATTTTATCTCCACCCGATTCAAGAGCCGCCCAGGTTGCGGCTTCTTTATTAATTATTATTAGACTTAACTAAAACTTTATTCTGATACATCTTTGCATCTGCTTCTGTGATAGCTGCCACTAACCCAAATGTTGGATTTCGCATTGCAAGGCCAATTGCAGCACTAATACCCGCTTTTGCAAATGCACTTTGAATTCTTAATACAAATTTCTTAGCATTCTCTAAGTTTGTTTCTATACTTAGTACAGCAAACTCATCACCACCTAAACGAGCCACAATATCATTGCTTCGTATAATGTCTTTAAGCGTTAAGGACATTCTTTGAATTAGTTCATCACCTGCCGCATGCCCTAAAGTATCATTCGTGATCTTGAGGTCATTAAGATCAATCATAATTACAGCAGTAGGATGGCCGTATAGTTTGCATCGTTCTTCTTCTAATTTAATTAACTGATCCCAAGCACGACGGTTAAAGAGCCCAGTCATTGGGTCAGATAACGATTCCATCTCAAAACGTTCGGCTTTACGTATGTATTTTGCTGTTTTTAATTCAGCTTGAATAGTAAAACTAAGCATCTTTGCAATTAAGTCAAATAATGGAGCATCTTCAAGAAGAGCTTTAGATTGAGGTTCAGGATCAATTGCACAGAGAGTGCCAAAAAGGGAACCATCTTCTTTAAAAAGAGGTTGGCCAATATAGGCTTTAATAGTGACAAGCTTATTTATTGGTGCGTCTGTATAAACTTGAATATCAGGCGAGTAGGGAACAATACGAGGCGCATTATTTTGTACCATGTGTGAGCAAAACGAGTCTGCCCAATGAAATACCTGCCCTGGCTTAATGTTATAACCATTATCTTCACTTAGTAGTACGATCCAATCATCATCCTCCGTACGAGTAATCATCCATAACTTAAATCCAAAACGCTGAGATAAGAATTTTAAAATAGCTTGTCCTGCTTCTTCAAAACTCCTAAAGTTAATATTATTCATTATAGGCCTATCTTTTATGCATTCAGGTTAGGTGTCTGTATTCCAAAATCTAAATCACAGTCTTATAAAAAAATATAAAGGTAATTGGTTTTAAAAAGCATTAAACGTTGAATTTACTCTACCTGAAATTACTGAATATTCCACTAATTAAACTAGGAAGATACATTATTTGATGAGACAAAAGAACACCCACTCAAGGGTGGGTTTCAAAAACATCTTAAGATGTTAGCAATAAGTTATATCTTTTCTTTTGTAATGTTCCAAAACTATATTTAAGTCAGCTATAAGGCCTAATTCATCATAATTATCAGAAGCGAACTTGAGTAAATTGGGTAAATAATTAGTTTTATAATCATAGGAATAATTGCTACATAAGTTACGATACCGAACTTTAGGATCGTTAAATTCAGAGTCTAATTTTGCTATATACACGCTGAAAAGACTATCTGGTCTTTTAAAAGAAGTAGAATTTAATTGTGAATCAATTGAGTCTAACTTGTGTTCTTCACAAGCAGTTAAACTTAACAATAAGAGTAGGGTATGAATTACTGCCTTCTTCATGACTATATTTTTTAATTATTACAGCTTGTAATTATAAACTTAAATCAATAAAAAACCCACTTTTAAGCTCTGTTTAAGGTTTTTATTTTCTATTAAAAAATAAAACTAGTCCGACAATGGCAAAATATTTAATAACAGTAAGAAAAGATAAAATAACATAGTGTAATCATATAGTTGACTTCTCAATAATTATAATCTAAAGATGTATATTAAATATATCTATATTTTTTACATAAAAAGAAACCCACAAATAGTGGGCTAGGTGGTGTTACTTAGTTATTACAGGTCGCACCTTAGAATTTGACCTTGAATTTATAATAACAGGATTATATTTCAGAAATAAGAAACCCACCGAAGTGGGTCTGTGCGAGAGAAATACTATCCTTAGTATTGCTGTGTGATGATAGGCTAATTAGATGACATAATCATTTAAATATGCTTGATATGTGAGCAAGTAGACTATTTTTTCTTATTATAAAAAATGATCAGCAATATCAGGATAATAATCAGAATTACTGCAATTACAGCTCTTTCCATTACGACCACCTATAGCTTGGGTACGATTCTATATTTTAACATTTAATGTCGAAATTTGACTTATAGTAATCTAGAGCTGATTCCAAATCAGACAGCAATTTACTTTCTGTGTATTCACCTAGTGATAGCTTCATTAGTGATGGCATGTAATTGGTTTTGTATTCAGTAGGGTAGTCTTTACATAGGATCTGAGTTCGAGCATCTTGTATGGTATTGGGATCGTCCAGTTGATCTAGGTATTTACCAATCTTTTCATCTGATTGCTCAAATTGAGCTGTGGTAGTTGGATTATCTGATTGTTCAGATGTTGGCGGCTCAGCCTGTTTATCACAGCCAGTAAGAGTGATTAGAAAAAGGGTAATTGTAAGAATTTTTGTTTTCATGATTGGTTTTTCTAGTTATTGGTGAATGAATTATAACGGGGGATTGGTAAAAGAAAACCCATCACAAGGATGGGTTGTTTGGAGTCTTTGAGATGGATTTAACTGAATCGGAATTTGAAGCTATTCGAGAGATGTTGATTGATATTCAATTAGCATTAAGCTCAAGTCACAACACCATAACGACAGATAATGTGGATGCTCAACCTAATGAACTGCAGTGGAGAATTAATCATGCAGAATACCTAGAAAAAACTAATAAAATAGCAAATCTTTTGGGTATTAACCTTTGTAGTTCCCCTCGATGTACGCATGATAGTAATTCCCCTTAGATGGGGCAGCCATTAATTCATTAAATACCCGAAAAGGAACATTGTAGAAGGTATAAATTGTTGAATGACTTGTGAACTGAATGCCCAGCTGGTTTGTATCAGTATCATACCCAATGGCACGTATAGCACTAGATCTCACAGGAATCATATTCATTGCACTTCTCCACCCGATCCAAAGGACTGCGTCGGGGTCGCAGTTTCCAATCTCTATATTGATTAGTTATTTATATATCTGAATACTTTTCTAAAAATTCATCTATCCATCCTTGAGCCACTTCAAGATTGGTTATGTCAGTCAGCTTTAGATTGGTTTCTTCTGCTTCGTTAAAGCCTTCAATAATGGCATCAAAGATATTTGCTTCACTAATGACCTCAAGTGCCATTTCCGCAGCATCATAGCTTTGCTTGGCTTTTTTAAGCGAGGCTATTTGTTTATCAATTCCTGCTCCAATTTTATCTAATGCCAATTTAAATTCTTGACGATTAATCGTTAGGGCAGTTTTGGATTTATTAAGGGTTGCGATCATTATGTTCTCTTTTCTTTTAGTAATTTTAATTACCCAGCAAGCCAAATTTGAAGATCCAACAGGATCGAGGTATTTATTATTTCCTAAATCTTTCTATATAGACCGACTACCTTTCCCACCAATCGGCAATCTTCCGTTAATTTAATTATCTGCTCAGGCCAATTGGGATTTAAAGGTTGAAGATACTTATCCCCACCTTCGATAATTAATTTTTTAAAAGTAGCTTCGGTTTCACCACTACACGCAATGATAACCAGATCATCAGTTTGCAAATCAAAAGTCTGAATATCTGGATTTACATAAATGCGGTCACCTGGCTTGAAGTCAGGTTTCATGGAATTACCTACAACAATTAAGCCGTAGCCATTCTTTCCACATTCTTTTATTGGTGGTAGGTATTCATCTATTTCCGCATCTTTTAATACTGTTTCAATATCCCCAAATGATCCAGCAGCAACCCAAGAAATAACAGGGATGGGGCGACCTGCAAGAACAAATTTTTGAGATAGATCGATATTGTTATCGAATCTAACCGGTGCTTCTTTACCAGTTAATAGCCAATCATCACTTACACCTAAAAATCTTGCGATGAGCTTCAATTTTCCCGCCTTAGGCTGGCTGTCTCCATGAATCCATTTTCCAACTGCAACCCCTGATACCTCGGTTGCTCTAGCTAAATCCGCAGGCTTATAACCTTTTTCTTTTAATTTTTCTTGAAGGCGTAGATGGAAGGACATAATCAAATCCATAACAAAAATAATCTTAACTAATGTTAATACATTAAGTTGAAACTGTGGTTAAGGTGTGATAACTTTAGTTTATTAACTACAGTTAAGTAGAGAGCGCCATGAAACCTAGTGACCTTATGAGCCATTTTGGCTGCAAAACAAAACGTGAGTTATCTCAAAAAACAGGGTTTTCCGAAGTTACCTTGTGGAAATGGGAAAAAAAAGGAATTCCCCCACGCACTCAAGCAACTTTTGAAGTTTTATCCCAAGGCAAATTGAAAGCCGATCTACGTGCTTTAACTGCTTAAACCAATTATCAAGTAATTGATAAATTTAATAAACGTGAACTTAATCAAAGGATTCACATGGATATATCGAAAGAGACCAAAACCGCATTGCACAAGATGGTGCACCAATCTGACGGCATCACTCCAAAAGAAATTGCTGATGTATTGGGTGTATCACACAAAACTGCTTTGAATTATGCCAATCCAAATATGGAGCAGCATTTACCAAGCCTAAAATCGTTTGAAGCAATGCTGACTTACACCCAAAACCCAGCGGTACTAAAAGCATGGGCACACAAATTGAACTACGTTCTAGTTCCAGTGAGTGACACGGAAGGCAAGGAACATCAGTTAAGCGTACTTGAATCCTTGCTGGGTATGAATGTTGGTGCTGGTCAAGCGAATAAGCAGGTTTTAGGTGCTTTGGAAGATGGTGTCGTGACACCTTCAGAAATGGATGAGACAGATCGCATCCTGGAAGAAATTGAACACAAAATCCAGTCTTTGCGTAAAGCCATGAAAGGTGAGTGTGCGAAGTATTTATCAGCTCTACAACGAGAAAAAGCCTGATTTCTGAGATCAGGCTTTTCAAATTCATAAACTGGAGTAAATGAATATGAAATCAAATTTAGCATATGAACCACTAATCAACAAGCACCTCACGATCAACAGGGGTGTTAAATGAATATTTGTCAGTATTGCGGAGAAGAAGAAGCTGAGCGCTACTACGAAACTATTCACCCTGAAGTGGTGCTTTGTAATCCGTGTGCAAACATGATTATCAATGTTGTGCACAAAGCTCAATATGGACGCTATTTGTTTTGGAAAGAAGAAGTTCCCGAACAAAAGACTTACACAAAAAAGAAAATTCGCATGTCTCTACGTATGCAGGTGTATGAGCGTGACGGATTCAGGTGTGTGACATGTAGCGCGAAAACAAACCTTTCGCTTGATCATATCAAGCCAGAAGTACTAGGTGGGGAAGCAACTCTTGAAAACCTCCAAACCATGTGCAAATCGTGCAATTCAAGAAAAGGAGCTAGATATGTCGAAGCTTCTAATTAATGAATCACCTTTGCAAGTCCAGCCATCCTTAGCAATGGCTATAGGATTAAATGAGGCAATATTTTTACAGCAATTACATTATTGGATGGGTGCATCACGACATCACCATGATGGAAAAAAGTGGGTTTATAACACCTATTCTGATTGGTTGCTTCAGCTCAAATATTTGTCACTTCCAACCCTAAAACGAACAATTAAATCACTTAAAGATCGTGGATTATTGAGTGTTGAGCGCTTCGATAAATTACGTTCAAATCAGGTCAATTATTATTCAATTAACTACGATGTTTTAGCAATTATTGAATCCAATATTACTCAAGCTATTGATTCTATTGATCGGCTCAAAATGAGCCAATGCAGTAGCTCAAAACGCACCAATGCAGTAGCTCAAAATGAGCCAATCCATCAGCTCAAAATGAGCCAATCTCCATTAGCTCAAAATGAGCCAATCTTAACAAGAGAATACCAAGAGACTACTCAAGAGATTACACAAGAGAAGATTGTTGGGAAAAAAGAAAAAACTAAATTCTCTTTTGAACAAGCTTTGAGTTTTGAGTTACCAGAAGGCGTTGATCGAAACCTATGGATTGCATACATCGAAATGCGTCAGGCAATGAAAAAGATGCCAACCCAAAAAGCAGTTGAACTTGCAATTAGTGATTTCACCAAATGGGGATTTGAGAAAGCTAATCAATCTCTTAAAAACTCCATCACAAGTAATTGGACTGGTTTGTTTGAACCTAAACAGGCTGTCCAGACATACACCAATGCTTACTCTAGACATCAAACCCAAGCATCAACCCGAATGTCTGAAATTCAAGAATTAATCGCACAAGAGGAGCAAGGCAATGCAACTTACGGCTTTTAATCAAAACCTTGGTCCAATTAATTCAGCACAGCTCGTTGGTGTGTTTAAAGCGATTGCACCACGTTCATTTGAGAAAACATTTGATGGTGTGGCTACAGCACAAATCAACACAGCAATGAAAATCTGTATTGATGGTCTAACTCATGATCAGGTGAATTTTGGATTATCCCAAGTTCGTGATAACGGCTTTTGTCCAGATCCAGCAATGTTCCGCAAGTGGTGTTTGGGTATTACTGGTTTTGGTACTGAACAACAGCGCCTACAAGACTCATTCAAGGGTAAGCATGCAGCTCTGGCAAACATCATCAAATGGGTAGGTGATAACAACCACGCAATCACCAATGCAGAAAAAGAATCGTATGACCGATGCTATGAAATGTTTACTGCTATCGAGTGGGCCAAAAATACGGATCGCGCAATGTATTTGGCTTATGAAGCATTTAAGGATAACTACGCTGATGTCATTCAAGAGCTTGCTTTGAGCGGAACAAAACAAGCCATCTGGGTGAAACCTAAAGTGATTGAAAGCAAGCCTATTGCTTTGGCTGCCAAACCTAAATCAATGCTTCCAGAACAATCACCTGAAGAAAAAGCATGGATTGAAAATCGCACTAAGGAATTGCAAGAAACAGGATTAAGTTTTCCAAAAGCATTACTTGAAGCAGGGAAAGAGTTCAAGTGTTTAGGAGGTGGGGTGTGAAGATTCTGATTGCTTGTGAGAAATCTGGTGCAGTACGTGACGCATTTATTAAGTCGGGCCATGATGCCATTTCGTGCGACATGCAGCCAAGTGATTCTAACTTCGGCCCACATTACCAAGGTGATGTTCGCGACCTCTTGGATTATCCATTTGACATGATGGTTGCTCATCCACCATGTACGCACATTGCTGTGAGCGGTGCCACCTGGTTCAAAGAGAAAGTGCTAGATGGCCGTCAACATGCAGCAGTGAGCTTTTTCATGATGCTGGCCAAAAGCACTATTCCTCGAATTGCTATCGAAAATCCAGTTTGCATTATGTCGAGCCTATGGAGAAAGCCGGATCAGATTATCCAGCCATGGCAGTTTGGTGATGAGGCTCAGAAAACAACATGCCTATGGCTAAAGGGTCTGCCATTGCTCAAGCCGACGGATGTTGTTGATAGGGGTGAATTTGTGGTTTCTCCAAGTGGGAAACGCATGCCGAAATGGTATTCAAATGCCAAATTTTCAGACCGCTCAAACATTAGATCCAAAACATTCCAAGGAATTGCTGATGCCATGGCTATGCAATGGGGTGGTGATGTACGTGAAGGTGATCAGGGTGATTTATTTGGAGGTGTCGCATGAAACACCCATTAGACAATAAAACCGTGGATTGCTTTAACTCGAAGTATGCAGTCAAGCATGGCGAAAGAATGATTCTTGTGCTGAAAAATGTCACCAGTAAGCGTGGTCGAACCAGCATGAAAGAGGTTCAAGGATGGATTGGTATTAGTAGTTCTGCCAGTGGAGCTTTTGTACGTCAGTTGATTGCTGAGGGTTATCTAGAAACCAATAGCAAAAGACCAGTAAGCCTTAAAGCGACTGACAAAGCCAAGCAAATATTTGGGGTGGATGTATGAACTTAATCGAAAAATTGGGGTTAGGGAAGTGTAAGGCGATTGTGGATGGGGCGCCTGAGGGGGCGACGCATGCGAACACCAGCTCTCACTTTAAAGAAAACGATTATGGGGTTTGGAGTATTTGGGCTGGATATTGGAATTCTGGTTTTAGATGGCCTGAAGGGGAGATGTTCTTATTGGAAGACCTCCGCAACGCCATTGCTGACCATGAACGCACAGATACGTGCACCGACAGCCGCAATCACATTAGCCCTTTGACTGAGGTGTTTGAGCGATGAGTGATTTTGAAGAGTACATAAAAAACAAAAATCCAGAAGATTATGTTGTGCTGTCCACCATGTACGCAAATCAAGCCATGAGTGAGTTGTATCCAGATCAGTTTGAGGTATGGCAGCACCAAGGAGCTGAAATCGAACTCCTTAAAGCCCAACTATCACTGCAACGTGACCGGAACAAAGCATTAGAAATTGAGCTTACCAGTTCCCGAAATTATGGGGATAAATTGAATGAGAGGATTCGCAAGGTTTCATGGCTCTTAGGAAATAATGGTTTTGAAAGAACAATAAAAAATTGCTTAAAGATATTGCGAGGTGAGCATGAGTGAGATCGGCTTGGTTAGTGAAGATCCTGATGAGTTTGCAAAGGCTGTTAGTCACTGCAAGGGATATACACCTGAGTGTATTTCAAATGGAAAATGTCAATCTGGTGAATGCTTCCAATCTAAACCAGTCATTTGTGTTGATAATTATGCAGAAGGCGAGATTAAGCGACTTAATAAAATTATTGAAGATTTACGGGTTAAGCAAACACTCTTTGAATCAACAATTGAACATCACATCTGCCAACTGGATCAGAGCTATAAATCCTTAAAAACCGCATTAAATGAGCAAAGGCGGTGGGCAATACATTTTGCGAGACAACGGTTTTTAGACCTACAAAAAGATTTAAAGAGAGATGCCAATGACATCAATCTCACTCACTGAATATCACAAACAGTATGGCGGTGGTCGTAAGACTGCCACCAAACGCAACAAATTTAACGCTGTGGCAATTGAAAAGGATGGAATGAAGTTTGATAGCAAGAAAGAGTATCAACGCTATATCGAGCTTACAGCGCAAATGCAGAAAGGGGAAATTCAAGATTTAAAGTGTCAGGTCAAATTTGAGTTGGCACCGAAAGTAAAAATTGCAGGTGAGAAGAGGGCAAAACCTGCATTGAGATATTTTGCAGATTTCACATACCTGAGCAATGGCGAGCTGATTGTTGAGGATGTGAAGTCAGTGGCGACAAGAAAGTTGGCAAGTTTTAGAAATAAGAAACACTTGATGAAAACAGTACACGATATAGACGTTAGAGAGATTTAAGGGGATTGGGATGAATGCAGTAGCGGAAAAATTTGAACAATTTGAATGGTTGACTCATGGCATTACAGCAAAGTCACCGAATTTTGAACCGAATATACATGGCACTGGGGAGAAGGCTTTGGACTATCAAGATCGTTTAGGGGCTATTGCAAGCATGGATACCCAGTTGGCAAAGTCGGTGACAGCGCTAATCGTGTTTGATGGTAAGTGTGAGAGTGACTATGAATATGTGCGTAATCACCTGGCTAAAATCATGTTGGCTAATGCGACTGAAGACAAGAAGCGCGAGCCTGAACATATTGCTATGTATCATTTAGCTTGGCAGATTGCACGCATGGTTATAGATTTTGCATTAGATCCAGATTTAGAGGATAACTACACTGCCAAGGGTCGTTTGGCTTATGTTGGCATTGGTGGTAATCAGATGGGTGTGGATACCTATCGTATGACGTGGAAGGGTTATGAAAAACTGATGGTACTTGCTATTGAATCTGCTATCGGTGAGGCATCCAAGGCTATTGAGATGTATAAGAAAAATACTTACAAAGAAATGCGAGCCTAGGTATTTCGTTTTAGCGAAGACTAAGGTATAGTTTTACTATACTGGTCGTATTACGGTTTATCCGAGACCAACAAAGAATTGGGTTGTGTGACATATGTGGGTCTTAAAACTGGCATTGTGTCCTCCCTGAGTTGCTTTGAATTTGTATCTTTCTTGAAATCTGGGTTTGAAACTGCCTCGCTTTTATCAACTTTTGTTTTTATTAGTGGTATTTCAACTTATCTTAAAGGGTTTTATATGAATAAATTAGATTTATGGTGCGATTGGCTTCTGCGGAGTAGGATTCAAACTTAAATCAAGAGATATAAAGGCGTGGTAGTTTGGGCTAATAGCAAGTCAGGCGGGTTTAACTCCCGCTCTCCGCACCAAATTTTATAAAAAGCTCATCGAAAGGTGGGCTTTTTTGACATTGCTTGGTCATAAAAATAAGCGATAATGACTTTTTTGTTTTTGAGCTTTATTGAAATGGCAATTCTAACTGTCAAGAAACTAGATAATACTCTTAGTGAGTTAGCAGTTAATCACAAAAAGCCAGAAAAAATATTAATAGGTTATAAAGCTTATGCTGAGCTAATGGATGATCGTAAATTTTTTGATGAAGTAGCAGGTTCAGCGATGGATCCAAGCAAAAGAAAATACAAGAATATTAAAATTAAGGTCACTCAAGATGATTATCAGCTTGAGATTAAGTGCTCAAAAGAATAAGTTTATATTTCAAAGAAAGCTCGGTCATTTGATCGGGCTTTTTTAATTTTTGGTAAAATTATAGGCTTTTATGCCATTGATCCTTTATATGTACTGAATTAAAAATAAGATTTACAGTAATGATTAAAAAATGGTCAAGCCATGGAAGGGAACAGAATTATTGTTTTAAGTAGTGTATTTTTAATATGTCTATGCTTTCTTTGCGTTTACGTTTACGCAGAACACAAGAGGGCTAATTCAGAGAGAATCAGACAATTGATAGGAGAAGCTAAGATTTCTTTAGCGAATATTGATCAGTAGGGATATTAGATAGGAATAAGCATATTGTTATACCGAGAAAAGAAAATAACTCAAAGTAACGAGTCAAAACAGTTCTAGTATGTTTTCTATACTTTGTTATCTTAGATTGGGTGATATATTTTACCACTACCAAGAAATAAAAGAAGATGGACTAAAAAGTATAAAATAGGCTAAAAGATTAGCCCGCTTAATATAACCCCTGTTAAGCGGGCTTTTTATTTACTTATTTCAAGTAAATTTTATTGTAATTTTTTGCCAATGAGTAATAAATCATCTTATATAGAATATGCGGCATAGAATCTATCGCTGTAGTTTCTTATTTTATTTTTACCTCCTTTCGTAGGAGGTATTTTTTTGCTTGGAGAAAAGTTTTTCGAGTAATGTTGAATAGTATTTAGCCCAAATAAAAGGGCTTTTTCAATGTATCAAATTCTTATATTTTTTAGAAAAATACTGATACATCGTTCTGAGTATTTTAATTAAATTGCAGGCATTGCAAAATATTTAAATTGATAATTCGACCAATTTTTGTTCATCTTATTAATAAATAATAACTTAACCAAAACACCTTCAAACAGAAGACTTATATTTCTTATACTTTTCAAATGAATTGTTAGTGATATATTTTAGTTATTCCAAGAACTTAACAACTAAAACAATGTAATGTGAATTGAAAAGCCTACTTGATTTTAGACAGTTAAGTAGGCTTTTTATTTACAGGAGGAAAACAATGCTTAGATTCCTAATATGTTTATTCGGCCTACACGGTGCGACTGAGATCGACTACACGAGTGATGATGAAGAAATCAAAGTATGTCGTGATTGTTTAAAAGAATTTTAAAAAACCTCATTATGCGGTGAGGGGAGTAGAACCCCTAAACTATATTTAAGAATCAAAAGGATCACTCCGCTTTTCTTTGATTTCTAAAAAAATTATAACCCCAGCAAGAATGAGTAGCCCTGCGAGTTCTAAAAAGAATAGATCCTCGGAAATTATTCCTAGCGTAGAACAAACGATAGCAATACAAACCAAAACTGCTAAAAATCCAGAAAGTACAAAAAGAAAGGACTTATTCATGATGAGTAATTATTATTTAATTAAAGTGTGATCAAAATAACAGAATTAGTAAGTTGTACTTAATGTAAATACTACGAATTAAGTACATTTTAATCGATAACTCAAATCGCCGAACGTATTACGGCACATAAAAGCCCTCACAGTTACAGCTGCTGAGGGTTTTTCTTTTCTTATTTGAAGTATCCGGGAATACCGGAAGGTTGGAACCGTGAATCGAAAACAAAAGAAAGCAAAACGATTGAAAGCAACTCAACACACTAAATCACAAGCTCGGGCTTATTTCACTCCACATGAACAAGAAAGTGTTCAGACGTGGAGTGAGGATCAAAAGCAACTTGATCGTGAAATTAATGAGTTATTTGAACCCTCAAAGAATACCAGTACATGGTGCGCACTCATTATTGCAGTCTGCATGCTGATCACGCTTTGGATTTATAAAGTTAATACTTGATGAGGTGATCCATGGACATAGTAGATGCAAAACGGAATTTAGAACTGTTGCAAGCCAATCGAGCACGGTTATTGAATTACAACCACCTGTACTCGAACCACGCATTCAAAGAAATGTGCAGTGCTGAGTTGCGCAAGGTGAATACTCAGATTTACGGCATTGAAGAGCAATTAAATGCGGAATCCAAAAAGACTCGCAGCAATTCGAAAGTTGCCGTGCATTCGTTGCGGCAATCCCGATAGTCAGGCAGCGCATTCAAATTCAGCCAAGCATGGCAAAGGTCGAAGTATTAAGGCGAGTGATGAATTCACGGTGCCGCTTTGCTTTAAATGCCATGCCTCATTCGACCGTTTTGAGTTGGGCACCAGGGCAGAAAGTGAAGTGATGTTTGATCAGTGGTTGGTTAGAGTGAATCGGATGTTAAGCCAAGCAGATAAGGAAATATTTTAAATTACAACTCTAGGGTTATTGTACTAATATAACTCTAGGGTTATACTTGCTTCATATCGTAATTATGGAGGATTGAATGAAAAGTCTGGACTTAATCAAGATGATTGAGGAGGACGGTTGGTATCAGGTTAGGTGTAAGGGTGATCATTATCACTTCAAGCATTCAACCAAGAAGGGGTTGGTTACAGTCCCCCATCCTAAAAAGGATTTACCAATCGGCACTTTGAAGAGCATCTTGAAGCAAGCGGGTCTAAAATGACCCGCGGCAATTCCAGATAGTTTTAAATTTAATCCTTTTTTTGAGGTTGTGAAGTGTTGGAGTATTGAAATGTTATATCCAATCGCAGTAGAGAGAGGCTCAGATACAGAAGCCTACGGTGTGATTGTTCCTGATATTCAAGGGTGTTTCTCAGCAGGAGATACTTTTGAAGAAGCTCTTGAAAATGTCAAAGAGGCAATCGCAGGACATTTAGAAATATTGGCCGATGATGGTGAAGATATCCCTTTAGCATCAGAAGCTGCTAAATTTTTAAATGCTGAAGAATACAAGGGTATGATTTGGGCAGTTGTAGATATTGATGTCAGTCGCTACTTAGGTAAGGCTGAGAAAGTAAATGTAACTTTACCAAGTCGATTAATTCACTTAATTGATGATCGTGTGAAAAAAGATAATCGCTTTAAATCACGGTCAGCATTCTTAGCAGCAGGCGCAGAAAGACTGTTGCATGCCTAAAGCTTAAGTTAAAAAGAAACCCGTCGAATATGGCGGGTTTTTTATTGGGAGTAGGAAATGCAAAAAGCCGTGTTTCCTATCCAGTCACATGCTGATATCACCAAAGCCATTAGCTTTATGCATACCCATTACACCAAGGCATTAGAAGAAAATAAACCGCTGGTGGTGAGGATTGATCAGAAGCAGGATGACAGATCGGCTGGACAAAATAGGTTGTATTGGATGTGGTTAGGTCAAATAGAGAAAAAGACCGGACAGGATAAAGATTCGCTCCATTACGAGTTTAAGAAGCGCTTTCTGATTTTTATCTATCGTCGTGATGATCAAGAGTTTGAGGAAATGTGCCAGTCAATTGCTAAGGTAAAACTATCTGAGCCGGAAGAGCATAAGGTTATTGGCAAGCAGGTTATTAAGATGACCAGTACAACCAAAGCAACAGTTAAGCAGATGACTGAGTATTTGAACAATGTGCATGATTTTACTGTCATGCAATTGGGTATTCATTTGACTGTGCCAGATGATTTGAAGTGGTGTTATGAAGATGGGTTGAATTAAGTTTTAATGATAAATTATAGGGCTAAATCAACACAAGGCACTACAATGAAAATTATAGCTAAAGATCAAGATACAGGCGAAATAATAGAGTTTGTAGCTGAAGAGGATGTTAGCGATGGTTTTTTGAATTTCTTCTATCATGATCCAGAAGGAAATTTTTTACGGTCAACTAGGCGCCCTTACAAGAAGCTGCCTAGAAACTCAGTAATGCCTAATATGAGTTTCATTATTGATGACAGGTTAATCTTGATTATTGAAATAATAGAATGAAATAAAGCCTCCTGTAGGAGGTTTTTTATTGGGCGCAATTTATGGACGTAGATGCTTATTTCTGGAAAACAAAGAAACGTCCACTTAAAACCAAACCACGTGCCAAGCCATTACCTAAAGCAAAAGAAAAATACTTAGAAGCTGAAGAAGATTTTGAACATGCATTGAATGTATTTGGAATCAAATACGAAAAGAAATTTCAGTTTAAATCTACCAAGCACTGGCGTTTTGATTTCCACTTAATAGAGCACAGAATTTTAGTTGAGATTTCAGGTGGTCCATGGTCAGGCGGACGGGGTGGCAAGCTTAAAAATAAGGCTTGGAGTATGGATCGTTATGACCATGCTAATGAGATGGGCTTTACAGTCGTTAGATTGGAATCTGCACCACGATATAAAATTGATGAATTTGGTCCAATGCAAATTGAATCTAATTTCGCATCGCAATGGCTTAAGAATTTAAAGGCATCTTATGTACCAGTTCAGACCATTCCCACCGACTGACTTAATTGATCGTGCTGAAGAGCAAGAAGCGATTTTGTTGGCACCTGCAACAGAACTAAAAGAATGGGTCGTTAAAAACTGGCTCACGATTGGTGGTGAACTCCATAACCCGGATCATGATCACATTGCCGAGCTACTGCATGACAATGAAGAGTTTCTTGCATTCTCTTGGGCATCATCTGCTGCCGTTGCTAAAAAGCGTATGGTTTTAGGTCAATGTGAAAAGGTCATGTTTAATCAGGGTGGATGGAAGAAAGCACGGCAAGAACAACAGATGCGGGATTGGTTTGGATTTGTACCTATTTATCTAATAACTGTAGATGCTACTTTCTGTGAACAAGCCTCAGATCGCGAGTTCTGCAGGTTGATTGAGCATGAGCTTTATCATATTGGTGTTGAACGCGATGCAGATGGTGAAATAATCTATAGCGACCATACTGGCCTACCTAAGCATTATCTGGCTGGCCACGATGTTGAAGTGTTCTTCGGTGAAACAAAACGATGGGGTGCGGATGAGTCTGTAAAACGACTTTTGGAAATTGCCAAGAATGCTCCATTCGTATCAGAAACTAATATTGCTGCGTGTTGTGGGAACTGTGTGATTAATTGAGCCTAAGGGCTCTTTTTTTTGCCTATTTTGTTTTACGTAGTTTTACAAAGAGGTAATTATGGCAACACTAAGGGAGCCTATAAAAATCTTTATAGTTCAGTCTCTTGCTTGCTTTGATACACCTCAACAGGTAGCTGATGCTGTAAAACAAGAATTTGGTATTGAAATTGAGCGCCAACAGGTTTCAGCCTATGACCCAACCAAGTCTACTGGTAAGAATCTCAGTAAAAAATTAAAAGATCTTTTTGAACGCACTCGAAAAGACTTTAAAGAAAATGTTGAAGATATTCCGATTGCAAACAAGGCCTTTCACTTTAAAGAACTCCAACAGATGTATGGTGACTACACAAAAAATAAAGTCATGAAAGCCAAGGTCTTAAAGCAAGCCCAAGGACTTATTCAAATGGGTAGTGCTGGCCCAAGTGGGCTATCCGAAAAAGAACAGATTGAAATTGAAATGAAGCGCTTGGAGTTGGAAAAACTCAAACGTGAAGTAAATCCACCAGAAACAAGACCTCCTGAGGAAGATTACAAAATCAGCCTAAGACCTGATGAGGAAATTCCAAATGAGCCAATTCTTTAATCCTCCTGATGGCGCGGTTCAATTAACACCGAAACAAGCAAACATATATTTGTGGGGCTGGCAGCCTGAAGCACGTTTCCGTGATGCGGTGTGTGGTCGACGTTTTGGTAAAACCTTTTTAGCTAAGGCTGAGATGCGTCGAGCTGCAAGACTGGCTGCAAAGTGGAATGTTTCAGTTGAAGATGAAATTTGGTATGGGGCACCTACTTTTAAACAAGCAAAACGTGTTTTCTGGAAAAGATTAAAACAGGCAATTCCTCCTTCATGGCGTGCAGGAAAGCCAAACGAGACTGAATGCACGATCACTTTAAAAAGTGGTCATGTCATGCGTGTGGTTGGATTAGATAACTATGACGACCTTCGTGGATCTGGTCTATTTTTCCTGATCATAGATGAATGGGCAGACTGTAAATGGGCAGCGTGGGAAGAAGTGCTGCGCCCAATGCTTTCAACCTGCAAGTACATCATTAATGGTGTGCAGCGTGTTGGTGGTCATGTACTGAGGATTGGAACACCTAAAGGCTTTAACCATTGTTATGACACGTTCATGGATGGTCAACCCGGTCATGAGTCTGATTGTCGAAGCTTCTCCTATACGTCACTACAAGGCGGAAATATTCCAGAATCGGAAATCATTGTTGCTAAGCGCAAGATGGACCCGAAAACATTTAGTCAGGAATATGAAGCCAGTTTTGAAAGTTATCAGGGCGTTATTTATTACTGCTTTAATCGCGTACTGAGTGGATCGAGTGAAACGGTTCAGCCTAATGATGTGCTGCACATCGGCATGGACTTTAACGTCACCAAAATGGCAGCGGTTGTTTATGTGCGTCGTGGTGATGCTATGCATGCAGTCGATGAGTTTGTAAATCTGTTTGATACACCGGCAATGATTGAGGCGATTAAAGAGCGTTATCCAGGTTATGAAGTGGGTATTTATCCCGATGCTTCAGGTGATAACCGTAAATCGAATAATGCCAGTGAAACTGATATTGCGATGCTTCGAGATGCTGGATTTAGTGTGTATGCAAACTCAACCAACCCGGCTGTAAAAGATCGCATTAACTCCATGAATTCGATGCTGTGCAATACGATGAGTGAACGACGATTATTTATTAACAGCAATAAATGTCCACACTTTGTGAAGTGCCAAGAGCGTCAGATTTATGACGACCATGGACAACCTGACAAAAAGTCAGGATTTGACCATATGAATGATGCCGGCACATATCCAATTGCTTACTTATTCCCGATCAATCACGAAGTCACCCGACTCGACATCCCTATTTTTGGAAGAAAAAGATGAAAGGCATAACCTCAAAACATGCTGATTATCTCAAGCACATTAATCTTTGGACAAAAGTAGATGATGTTTGTGAAGGTCAGGAAGTCATAAAAGCAAAAGGAAAAACCTATTTACCTGTTCCAGTAACTTTCGGGGATGGTGATGAAGAGCGATTTAAAGAGTACTTAAATCGTGCGGTATTTTATGGTGTGACTGGTCGCACTCTGAATAGCCATGTTGGTTCAGCATTTAATAAATTGCCCGACTTCAAGCGTCCAGATGATCTGGAATATCTGGATCGAAATGCGGATGGATCAGGTCGAAGTATTTATCAGGCTTCACAGCACGTGCTTCGACTTATTTCAAAGCATTATCGCTGTGGTGTGTACGTGGATTATCCTCAAGTTGCGCCAAGTCGAAATCGTGCTGAAGATAAGCTGAAAAATGCCTTTCCAATGATTCATATCCTAAAAGCCGCATTGATTGAAGACTGGGACCATATTATTGTCGGCAATCAGAAAAAGACTTCGTTCGTAAAGATTCGCGAGTCAGTGGCCACGCGATCGGAAGACGGCTTTGGTCGTGAAAGCAAGGATCAGTATCGGGTATTACGCCTTGAAGAGAGTGAAGCTGGACACGTGTATACAGTTCAGATTTACACGCAGAATGAAAAAGGCGAATGGATTGAGGGTATCAAATACGTTCCAACCGATTACCACGGCAAAACATGGTCCTATATTCCATTCACATTTTGTGGTGCTGTAGATAATACAGATGAGATAGGGAATGCACCTTTATTGGAGCTTGCTGAAATAAATCTGGCACATTATCGCAATAGTGCCGATGTTGAAGAATCAGGTTTTATTGTGGGTCAACCGATCATCTCAATGCCAGATATCAGTACCGAGCAATACAAGATCATTAAAGAAGATGGCTTGGCTATTGGCGGGCGTTCTGGATTCCCGACCAAGATTGAGATTGTTCAGGCTGAGCAAAACAATCTCGCTAAAGCGCTGATGACCGATAAATGGGCACAGATGAAGGAAATGGGTGCTCGGTTAATCGAAGTTGGATCTGCGAATAAGACTGCTACACAGGCTGACAATGAAGACTCTGTGCAACATTCTGTGTTATCGCTTGCGGTATCCAATATCAGTGAAGCTTTTCAAATGGCTTTGCGCTGGTGTGCAAAATTTTCATTGCCAAATCATGATTTAAGCCCTGATGAATTGAACTACGTTATTTCGCAAGATTTCAACAAACCTAAATTCAGTGAGGAGCGTGCCAAACGTCTTTATGAGGCATGTGTGGGCGGTAATTTACCTTGGGTGGTTTGGTATCAGTATGAGCAGACTGGCATCTTCTCCGAGGAAAAATGGGAAGAAATTCAGAAGAAAATAGAACAGCGAAATGATGGGGTTGATTGATGAACATTGCAGCGCAAAAAGCCTTACTTGATGCGCTGAATCAACATCAAGTTTATCTGTACCGGGCCTCATCTCAGAACGTAAATGATCTAATCAAAGTCTTTGATCAGCTGTCCAATGAGCAGCTGCTTAAATTAAACGAGCTGTTCGAAGATTTAACTGAATCAGAGCGTAAAGCCCTACAAGGTCTTAACTTTTCAAGTAAAGCAAAAGCCAGTCGGAATATTGAGGAAATCAAAGCCACTTTAAACGAGTGGTTTTCTTCATTAAATACCGAACTGCCTGTGATATTTGAACAGTCTGCTGTTGCATTGGCAGTTTATGAGGCTGGCTATACCGTTGCCCTGATGGGTGAAACGCTAAAGATCAATGGTGAAAAGCTTTATCAGAAAGCTAAAAAGGTGCCGTTCTCTGGTGGGCAGCTCGTTGATTATCTCTTTGCTGATATTGCTGCCAGTTTGCGTAAGAAAGTGGAATACGTCATTCGTGATGGCTTTTCACAAGGTCAAACTAATCAGCAGATTATCAATCGAATTAAGGGGCGAAAGTCGCTTGATTATAAAGATGGCTTGCTCCAGTCAGAACGGCATGTCATTGAACGCCAAGTAAGAACAGCTCGAAATCATGTGGGTAATGCTGCTTATATCGATGTGTATAAGGCTCTTGGATATGAGTATGTGAAAGTCGTCGCAACTTTGGATGGTCGCACCTGCAAGTATTGTGGATCGATAGATGGCCGTGTTTATGACATTGATGATCCGACTAGACCACGCTTTCCAGTGCATCCCAATAACCGTACGACTTATATTGGTTGTGACAAGGATGGAAATATTGCAGGTCAACGACCATTTGTAATGGATGAGCGCAAGGTTAAAGATATTCCCAAAGAGGAGCGTAAGCATCTCATTGGACAGTTAGATGCGAACACCTCTTTTAAAGAATTCTTTGACCAATCAGATGAGTTCTTTCAGCGCACTTGGTTGGGTAAATCGAAGTATGAGCTTTATAAAAAAGGCGAGTACAGCATTGATAAGTTTGCCGATCCACTGAATAAACGGGGTTATACATTAGCTGAGATTAAGGCTTTAGACCAAAAGACGTTTGAGGCGGTGGGGTTATGAAATCAATTACATCGGTTTTGGATATTAATGAAATTCGCTACATCTTAAGTATGGATCTTGTTTTGATTCCATTCCGAGCCAATGCAATGCGCAGGCAAATGATGTGGATTGGTCTTAGTTGGTCAATTAGAAAGGCTGTAGCAATATGATTAAGCCAGAACCAAAAGAAACAGGATTGAAACGTACTGTATGGCTGTTTGAGCGTGAGGTATTGGAAAGGCTCGAGAAAACCAATCTCGAGGATCATCACAAGGTTCTTGAGTTCAATCAATTTTCTATGGAATACGAAATTAAAACTAAATTCAATAATGGTCGAGCTGATGCAATTGTAATGCGTAATACTGCAAATCACTGGTTTAAAATATGGTTTTCAGCGTTTGCTGCATGTACAGCAGATCACAACAAATTTAAAGCCAAATAACCAAATTCAACTTAAGCACCCAACCGGGTGCTTTTTTATTGCCTGCTGAAAGCGGATGCAGACAGCGTAACGAGCGGATGCTCACTTAAATATAGGGTCGGATGACTTATGAAACTTAAAACAGTAACTGTCGAAGGCAAAACTTACGCGGAAGTGAATGAACAAGGATTGCCTTTGTATATTCATGATGATGGTAAAGAGGTTGCCCACGATGCACCGCAGACAGTAGCAACGATTAGCCGCTTAAATGGTGAAGCAAAAACCAATCGTGAACGCTATGAAACTGCTGAAACCTCGCTTAAAGCATTTGAAGGTATTGAAGATCCAGCTGCAGCTAAAAAAGCCTTAGAAACTTTGAAAAACTTCGACGATAAAAAATTGGTGGATGCCGGTGAGGTCGAAAAAGTAAAAGCTGAAGCAATTAAAGCTGTTGAAGATAAATACGCTCCGATTGTTCAGGAACGTGATGCATTTCAATCTCAGTTGCATAACGAACTGATTGGCGGTGGCTTTGCTCGTTCTAAGTTTATTCAAGACAACATCGCAGTACCGGTAGACATGATCCAAGCCACATTTGGGAAAAACTTCCAAATTGAAGATGGAAAAGTTGTAGCAGTTGGTGCGGATGGTCAAAAGATTTATTCACGTGCTCGCCCAGGTGAAATTGCCGATTTCGATGAAGCTTTAGAAACACTGGTTGGTGGATACCAACACAAGGATTCAATTCTAAAAGGCGGTCAAGGTTCGGGTGGTGGATTCCAAAACAATGGCGGCAACAAGACAGGACCTAAATCTCTGTCTGAATGCAAAACCAAAGACGAAAAGATTGCCTACATGAAGCAAGTAGGCGAACAAGCATAATTTAATTTAAGGAGAGGCTCATGCCTTGGGATTTACAAGTATTTAATAAGCAAACCTATGCTGCAATGACTGAAACTGTTGCACAGGATATTGATAAATTCAACGAAGCATCTCAAGGTGCAATTCAGTTGATTAATGAGCCTTTCGGTGGTGACTTCAATATTGAAGCATCATTTAAAGCAATTGCAGGTTTAGTACGTCGTCGTAATGCTTATGGCTCGGGCACAGTTGCAGCAAAACGCCTTGAACAGTTACTTGATGTGGCTGTAAAAGTTGCAGCAGGTACACCGCCACTTGAATACGAAAAGCAGCAATACAATTGGATCTTGCAAAACCCTGAATTGGCTGCTTTGGCAATTGGTGAACAGTTGGGTAAAGCGCGTTTAGCCGATATGTTGAATGCAGGTATTTTGGGTGCGTCATCTGCAATTTCTAGCAATGCAAATGCGGTACATGGTGCCGGTACGGATGCTGCATCATTCCGCTTACTGAACAAGGGTGCTGCTAAGCTTGGAGACCGTTCAGGTGCGATTCGTTCTTGGATTCTCCATTCAACGACAATGCATAATCTATTTGATAATGCATTAAGTAACTCTGAAAACTTGTTCCGCTATGATGGCGTGAACGTGGTCCGTGATCCGTTTGGTCGTGTATTCGTGGTGACTGATGCGCCTGCTCTGGTTGGGGATAATGCAGGTACTGCATTCTATAACACGCTTGGTCTGGTTGAAGGTGCTGTGGTCGTAAACGACAACAATGACTTTAATGCTGAACTGGTGCCATCTACTGGTGGTGAAAACATCAAATACACCTACCAAGCTGAATGGACATTCGGTGTCGGTGTGAAAGGTTATGCATGGGATACAGCAAACGGTGGTAAATCACCAACTGATGCTGCTATCGGCACACCAACAAACTGGGATCTAATCGCTTCAAGTGTGAAAGATACTGCAGGTGTATTGATTAAATCTGCTTAATTGAATTGCCCCGAAAGGGGCTTTTCTTTATCTGATTAGGAATAAAAAATGAAACAAGAATCAAATAAGCGACTGTATTTCACGAATGACTTTTCGCCTGAAAATGTGGCGGATCTACAAGGTCAGGGCTATACATTACGTAAAGCGAGTGCCTATCACGAAGCCGACACACTAGAAGCATGCGTAGAAGTGGCTGGTGATGTTCCTCAAGCCTATCTTGACCTGATTGAACGCACCAAAGCCAATATCGTTACCGCGAATGTACAGGTGAGTATCACGCCAGAACTTCAAGCGGTTATCGATGAAGCAAAAGCTGAATGTGCCAAAGTTGTTGCTGAAAATGTTGAGCTGAAAGAGCAGCTGGATAAAGAGCGTCAAGCTGCTATTAAGTTAATGGATGAAAATGCTGAGCTGAAAGACAAGGTGCTCATTGGTGAAAAAACCTTGGTAGCAGCTGATGAAGAAATCAAAGCGCTAAAAGCCGCAGCCAAAAAACCTACTGCTGCAGAAGTAAAAGCCGCCAAGGCTGCTGAAGAAGCCAAAACCGCTGAACCACCAAAGGAATAACCCATGAGCTTTATTACTCAAGAACAGGCTGAGCAAATTTTAGGGGCAGACTTTGCACCAGCTGGTGATAAAGCTCGCCTCATTTTACTTGCAAACACTTGGACGAAGAATGAAGTTGGTTTTATTCCTGATCCAGTTGACCCGCTTTTGAAAGAAGCAGCATGTGAGATTATTAAAGGGATTTTAGCCAAGGTTATTTATTCAGGTGTTGAGCGACAAACAACCAGTGAAAGCGTTAAGGCGGATACAGTTACTGTAACCGAGACATTCTCTGAAGGCAGTACGGCTATTTCAGAATTTGAACAGATTGCTAAAGCTCTGATTGATTCACTTAAACTTAAACCACACGGATTTGCTTTTAAGGTGTATCGGGCATGATCAATACCAACTATGTGCCTGAGTGGTACATTTCACCGTTCCAGCATGTCAAATACACTTTGGCCCGAAATCAGCTTCACATGGATTTGCTATTTGATAACATGAATGAATCTGATGAGTTTTTATCGATGGGCACAGGTGCTCAGGTAGATTTTTATCAGGATAGTGCTTATGCCATTGTACAGATTGGTGATACATCAGAGCGAACCCTTGTAGAGATCCATGGATTATTGCTACATGAAGCGGTACATGTGTGGCAAAGAATCAAACAGCGGATGGGTGAAAGTAGTCCGAGTACAGAGTTTGAAGCATATTCAATTCAGTCGATTGCTCAGGACTTATTTGCTATGTTTGAAGAGAGTAAGGGTCATGATCAAAAGTAAAATTCAATCTAAAGTAGCCAAGGCCTTTGATAAAAAACTAGCCGATGCTGTCGATTCATTTACTTGCTCTAAAGAAATCCAGTCGGGTGAATTTGATTTCGTGACTCAAACCTATCCAGTGATTACGGTTGAGGCTTATCAGGGTCGTGGTGTCCTGTTTGGCTCGTATCTGAAAGATATGGTGAAGCCTACTGATTATCAGGTGACGGATTCAAAGGCCACTGTGCTGCAGAATGAAGTGACAGGAATCCCGCAGATTGGTGATGTTTGGACTACTGGTAAAGGTGGCTTTAAGGTGGTGAATATTGGTGCTGATCCAACGGGTAGTATTTGGGTTTGCCAGTTGCGGAAGCCATTCTAGTATTTATACAATCTTTCAAAGAGTTGTGTTAAAAATAGCATTTTAATTATCTGGTATTTAAAATGTTTGTTAAGTGTAAAAGTATTTATAACAATGCCGATCTATATTTCAATAAAGAGAAAATTAGATTGATTGAAGACTTATCGACGGCAACTAATTTAAATTTAAGAAATCCAACCCTTAAAATTTACTACAACAAAGACGACACAACTTCTGTGGAATTTAACACTCAAGCAGAGTTACAAGCCTTTCTAACAGAGGCACTTAGTTAAGAAAAAGCCCACTTCGGTGGGTTTTTTAATGGGTGAAATTTATGATTTACATTGATGATTCAAAGCTAATTCAGCGTGCAGTTGATTCCGATCAGGCGTTTCATGTTGATGTTCGTGCTACTGATATTGAATCAGTGTTTTTGAATGGTGAGCAAATTCGAGATGCCTTTTATGTAGATTTAGAGAAAGGGTTCTTAATTCGAATCAAGACTGATATTGAGTGTCGACCGGTTATGATTAGTGGTGAATTGGCACATGAAATCTTATTTGGCGATGTAACTGTTAAATATCGAGAATAACCATGTCATGGAAAAACAAACCGACTAATTTTGCAATCGAAGTGCTCAAAACAGCAGATGACCACCTTAAAAAGATCGTAGGCGAAACACTGCAGCAAGTTGTGATTCGATCACCTGTCATGGATGGTGAATTTCGAGCATCCCATAAAGTCACGCTTGGTACACCACAGAATACTTATGAGAAAGGCTTCGACTTATCTGGCGGGGCTACTCTAGCAGAAGGTTTGAAAGTTGCATCTACAGCGAAAATAGGCGGTCTTGTTTATATCCAGACATTAAGCCCTTATGGCCCGGCTTTAGAAAATGGTCACAGTCAGCAGGCACCAAACGGTGTTTACGCGCTTTCATTTCGATATGTTTGTGAGAAATACAGATGATTAAAGCGCTGCAAGACTGGCTATTTGATTGGTGGCTTGAGTCCATGATTTATCACCATCCACAAAATTACCTTGATCGTGAATATGGGCCACAAAGACAGCATGGTCAGCTTTGGCATGATCTAAATCCTAAGCAAATTATCCGGATGAAGTTTAATAATGATCTAAAGCCAAGATTGGTATATGTATTTAGTGCAGGTGAAGACGGATGATGACCAATACTCAAGCCTTACAAGCGATTCTTGCGCGTGTCGGTGCGTTCACTGGAATGCCTAAAGCAAATATCCAATTAGCGAATAATCCTCTTATTGGTGGCAAGCCTTTTGAGCCACCAGCCAATCAGATATGGGCGAAAGTCACAGTAAGTAATGCAGGATCATTTATTGCCAGTATTGGTGATAGGCCATGTACGCGCACACCGGGTATTGTATTTATCCAATTATTTGCCCCATTGCATACAGGTACATTAGAGTTATCCAAACTTGCTGATAAGTGGGCTGAACATATGCAGTTCTATAAGGTAGATAATCTGGAAATGCTGCAAGCTGATATTCTGGATGCTGGGCATTCGTCAGTGATCGGCGACCCTTCAACGATGAGCTTTTATCAGTATAATGTGAATGTATCTTACCGAGTGAATTGATATGGATAAATATAAAGAGTTGCTGATAGAAGCGGCTGAGCTGCATTTGCGAGGCAAAGAGGTAATGGATTCTGACAGCTATAATACCTTGATTGAATACTCTCCACTTATAGCTGAAGAAATTACTAAAGCCTTTCATGTTGATAGAAAAGAATTCAGACAAATTCTTGAAAACAAAGGCATCACTCTTGTTGATATTAAGCACAAGATTCTTAAATGCCGCTTTCAATGAATACGCACCTTCGGGTGTTTTTTAATATCTAAATTTTACTGCCACCGAAAGGTGGTTTTTTTATGCCTAAAAATTAGGAGTATTAAGCCATGTCGAGTGGTGCCAAAATTCGCCTCTACTATGCAGTGGAGCAAACCCCGGAAGTATTGCCTGCAGTACCAGTCTGGAAAACAGTTCGTCGAGTCACAGATGGCTTATCGGAATCAGTAACCACAGAAGCCTCAGCCAGTGTTTCAGATACACGTTTCCGTCAAGGTGGTATGGCAACTGAAGCAGAGATTACTGGTTCGCTTGAAGTTGAATTGTCCATCGGCCTGTTTGATGACTTCTGGTCAGCAGTAGCCATGAATGAATGGGCAGGTGATGTTCTTCAGTTCGGTGGTGATGTTCGTAAAACCTTTACCTTCGCTAAGTTTCACTCAGATATTGGTCAGGTCTTTATTTACCGTGGTGTACGCATTGGTGAAGCCTCAATGTCGATTGCGACCACTGGTAAAATTACAGCAAGTTTCGGTCTGGTGGGTACCGCATTTGAGCGCACTACCATCAATCCAGTAGTAAATCCAGCTCCGGTGCCTAAAGCAGTTTTAGCATCTGCCTTGAATGTTGGTGATTTGACTGTGAATGGTGAGGGTATTGTAGGTACTGCTTGCATGCAGTCACTTGAATTGAATATCTCCAACAACTTGGAGGCGATCCGCTGTATTGGAAACAAGAAACTCTCAGCCCAAACGTACTTAGAGAAGATGGTGGATATTACACTAAGCAGCCAGTTCATTTTCTCAACTCAGGCGGCTAGTTATATCGACTTTGTGAAATCGCGAGACACCATGCCAATAAACTTTTCAATTGAAGAGGAAGATGGTGGTAATGGTTATGCGTTCGAGTTCCCAGAACTGGAAGTGTCGGAAGCCAATCACCCCGACGGTGGTGGCGAAGACACCATTATGCTTGATGTGAGCTTTAACCATATCAATGTATCACCAACCATCACGCGCATTATTGCACCTTAATATCTAGCCGCCTTCGGGCGGTTTTCTTTTGGATGAATGAAAATGGCTTTAGTTGTAAACATTGTCAAAAATAAAGAAGTGAGCCAGTGGTGTGATTACAAAGATGCCGATGGTAAAGTTTTGGCAGAATTCAAGATTCGCGGTATTGCTTACAAAGCTTATCAAGTGGCAATTGAACGTGCTAACAATCAGGTAAGTTCAAAAGGCTTTGATGTATCTCAGGCTTCATCACAGGATAAGACTTTCCATGAGTTGTTGTTTCAAGCGGCTGCATGTCACCTAATTGAAGACTGGAAGGGAATCGCATTCCGTATTAATGAAGAAGAAGCAGAGCAACCTTGCACACCTGAAAATGCCTGCAAGCTTCTTGAAATGGGTGATATTGGTCCGGTAATTTTCGCCTTTGTTCGCGTTAAAGCTGAACAGATCCAGACTGAAGCCGATAAGTATCGAGATGAAGTATTGGGAAAGTCCGAGAACTCCACAGATACCTCAGCCGATACGCAGGACTCAGCGAACACGAAATAAAGCAGCGCGAGGTATTGGGTATTAAATTGCCTGATCCGCCTAAATATTCATTCACTGCAAATGCTTTGATTGAGGCCTATAACACCATTGCCCGGTCACGTAGATATGAACACACACCCTTGGCTTTAGGTGCCGAGGATATTAAATCCTATTTGGAGCTTTATGAGTTGCCGTGCGAGCTTCATATTTTTATTGATTGCATATTTGCTCTGGATAATCTTTTTATTGATGAGAGTCACAAAAGGATGAGTAAGCGATAAGCAAGACGAACCTCTTTTTATTTGTTATTTTATTAGGACTTAATGAGGGGTTTGGGATGAAGAAGGTAATAATTTTAGCTTTAGTTTGCTTTATCACAACAAAAGGAATCGCCTCGACCGATACCAATGATAGACAGCAAGTATTTCAAATGATGAAGGATTATACAAAGCTTACATCCTGTATGAATTCATTTGAAAAAAATCCCGAAAATGGAAGACCAACTACACCAAATGATGTTCACACGGTGGAGTATAATAAAGAAAATAAAACGTATGTTTTTTATGTTCTGTGGGGTGGGGACAAGGGTTGTGCAGGTGGTTCAGGAACTATGTCTAGCTTTGTTACAGAGGTGGCTAGATATGGGGGTGACTGGAAGCCATACACAATTCAAGATGATTATGCATTTGGTGAAGATATTGGTATAAATTATGGTTACATTGAATCGATAAAGAAGATAAACAAAGATCTCTTTGAGGTGATTAGTTGGGATTATGCTGATGATAAATATGGTGGTGTTGATGGTGGGGGCAACTTTCCCGCAAACAAATTTAAATATACTCTTGAGCGTGAAAGCTTTAAACCATGGAAAATCACACATCAATCACTATTAGAGCAGAGAAAATAGTATTGACTTAGAAAAGCACATTAGGATGCTTTTTTAGTATCTCGTATTAGAGAAATGAAACCTCATTTTGGCATTTTGACAGACCGACATTTTAGAATTTAATTTATAAAGATTTGTTTTTACTCTTTAACTAAATAATCAAGAACCGCCCAAGTGGCGGTTTCTTTTTATCTGGATAATTAGTATCTTGTGAATACTTATAAGAAGGGTATTTGCATGAAAAATTTATTGATTGCTGGGGTTTTGGGTTTTGGTTTAGTGGGGTGTGCAACAACACCAAAACAACCAGTAGAGCCGGCAAAATTCGAAAAAATCTATCAGCTAGATGGCTTGAAACAGGCTCAGGTTTACGATGGAGCAAGACAATGGTTTGCTGTGGCATTTCAGTCTGCTAACGCGGTAATTCAGTACGAAGATAAATCCACAGGCACAATTATTGGCAAAGGAAACATGCGCTACCCTTGTAGTGGGATGGAGTGCTTGGCAATGACAGGTAACGAAAGGATTGATTTTACCGTCAGAGTTGACACCAAAGATGGAAGAATGCGAGTTGGGTACAACAATCTAACTTATAGCGCCCCATCGTACATGAGTTCTGGTATGAGAATGCCTGCGCAAAACTATCCAATTATTGAAAGCAGAAAATCAACACCTTTAATTATTAGTAATTTAAACAAGTTCTCCGATGAAATGGCTGAGAAAATTAGAACTCAGCAAACAGTTAATAGTAATTGGTAACACACATGTGCAAATAAACCCGCTCCGGCGGGTTTTTTAATACCCAAAATTCATAGCTCGCATATTGCGGGCTTTTTTATTGCCCGCAGGAAAGTGAAATGACTCAAGAATCTCGTTTGGTCATCGTTATTGACTCTAAAAATGCTGAACGCAATACACGTGCGGTTGCGGATGAATTGGCGAACCTAACAACCAAAGGTGGTCAGGCAGAGTCACAAATGACCGCAATGAGTTCTTCCATTAAAAGTCTTGTTGGGTATATGGGCGGCATCCTAACCATTAATAAAGCTATTGCCATGGCTGATGGCTATACGCAGATGGCCGCTCGTATTCGTAATGCTACACAGAGCGCCGAAGAATACACACTGGTGCAAGATCGTCTACTTAATACCGCCAACACAACATATCGAGCACTTGGTGAGGCTCAAGAGGTTTATTTGAGTATGGCTGGTGGCATGAAGTCGCTTGGTAAATCTACAAAAGATACTTTGGATTTAACTGATTCACTTTCTTTTAGCTTTACCCACAATGCAACACGCGTAGACCAAGCACAATCCGCAATGGATGCGCTAAGCAAATCTATGGCCAAAGGCAAAGTTGATGGTGATGCATGGATCTCCATTGTCACCGGTGCCGACAATGTTATTGCTGATATGGCGAAAACCACCGGTAAAACCGAAGCTCAAATTCGTAAATTAGGTGCTGAAGGAAAGGTGTCACTTGAGGATTTAATTAAAACCTTGATCGCCACTCGTGAGCAAAATGAAAAGCTCGCAAATAATATGGAAAATAGTTTAGCGGATGGTTTCACCAAGTTATCCAATGAAGTCACTGTTTATCTAGGAAAAGCAAATGAAGCCACAAGTGCTACCGGTATGCTGGCAGGTGGATTAAGTACCCTAGCTGATAATCTTGATTTAGTCGCAAATACAGGCGCAGCTTTAGGAATAGGTTATGTAACCTCAGCTTTATTGACCAAGGGTGCCGCAGTCAAAGCAAACATGGTTTTAAGTGCTCAACAGCAAATTGCAGATCGCGCAGAACTGGTATCACAAACCCAGCTCACTGCAGCAGAGGTAAGAAGAACTGCGTCACTCGCACAATTCACCACAATGCAGCTTGCAGATGCAAAAGCAACGGCTGCACGCATGACTGGTATGCAGCGTCTTGCTTATGTTCAGTCAACTGTTATTCCACTTGAAGCAAAGGCAACTCAGGCTACAGCGGCACATACTGCCGCAACAGCAGCCGATACCGTAGCTCAGGAAATTAACAATAAAGCTCGATCACGTGGCGCAATGCTACTTGGTTTAATTGGTGGTCCTATTGGTGCAATCACTCTTGGGGTGACCGCATTGGCTGCTGGTTACATGTACATGAGTTCGCGTACAGATGAAGCTAATGAAAAACTTGAAGAACAGGGTAAGATTGCTGAAAAAACCAATGAGGAGTTAAAAAAACTCACTGGTAATGATAAAAAATCCGCAGTTGAAGACTTAACAGCGGCTTTTGCTGCTCAAAACATCCAGTTGGGTAAATCTAAAGAAGCTGTAGATGCTGTCCTGTTTGCGATTCGTGCTGCATCGGTAGAAAACGAAAAGGCCAGAAAAGTAACTGAAGATGCGCGTCGCGGTGTGATTAGCTATGATGAGGCAATCAAACGCCTGAATGAAATGGATATCCCTACTGACCTGTATGACATGCTTAAGAAGCAGGCCAAAGAATATGATGCAAGTGCCGCTAAAGCCAATACCTCAAAAGTTGCTTTTAAGGCATTTGGTATTGAGGTGAAACTTGCAGGTAATGAATCTCAAAATGCATCACTCAAAATTGCAGGCAACACCAAAGAGCTGAATGCAAACGAAACTGCCGCACAAAAAGCCGCTCGCGCACAGCAAGGCTTTAAAGATTCTCTTTATGATCGTGAATATGAAGCATATGTGACTAAAGGCTTACTTGCGAAGGGTTATTCAGAATCGCAAGTAAAAGCCATGGTTGATGCGGCTAACTATGCTAAGAAAGAAGGCATACAAATCACCAATGAGATGTATCAAGCAACTTTAAAAGTTGTCGATATTGAGCAAAAAAATAAGGATGTAATTGATGCTCGCAATAAGGCGCAAAAAGAAAATACCAATGAAATAACCAAGCAGCAAAAAATTCTCCAGGCAAGCGCCAAGGTCCAAGCAAATGCAGCTAAATATAATTTCGGCGGTCTTGAATCGAAATACAATTTGCCAAACGGAATGTTGTCAGCCCTCCATGCGATTGAAACAGGGAATAGCGGCAAAACCAATCAGGTAAACAAGCAGTCAGGCGCTACTGGTGGTTTTCAGTTTTTAAAAGGCACAGCAGATCAATATGGCGTGAAAGACCGTACAGATATGGCGCAGTCTGCTGAGGGTGCTGCAAAGTATATGTCGTATCTTTTGAAGCTCTTTAAGGGGGATTTAGAGAAGGCTGTGCGTGCATACCATGCAGGCGAAGGAAATGTTCAAAAAGGTAAAAATATTGGCAAGTACAATAATGATTACTGGCAAAAATTTAAGGGTTATTCAGCAGGGGCTAATGGGTATTCTGCGGGAGATATCTCATCTAAAGATTTTGAAAAAATATTGGAAGATGCCGCAAAACTCTCGGAAGAACAAGCTAAGTTAAGAAAGTCTTTAGAGCTTGACGTTGCAAATGAAGTAACCAAAATCCGCGAAAATCTTAAAGACAAACTTGAGGAGATTGATAAAGCCGGCTTCTCACCTGAAAAAGCCAAAACTCTTAAGGCTGAATACCAAGCGCGTGCTGCCAACGATATTGCGATTGCCAACTATGCTTTAAAAACCAAGCTGGATGATTACGAAGCTTTCAAAAAGACGGAATCCCAATTACTGGAAGAAAGTTTTAATGAAAGAAAATTCTATGCAGCGCGCGATATTGAATTAACAAAAGATCAGCGTGATAAAGCAGTTGCTTTGCTTGATGAGCAGCTGAAGCAAGAGCAAGCCATGCTAATTCTTGCGAAAGAAACTCGTATTTTTCAATATAAACAAGCCTTGATGACAGAAGCTCAAGCCGTAAGAGAGCGATATCGTATTGAGATGCTGGAGTTGTCGAAGATTGTTGATATTGAGGAGCGCAGGATTGCAATGCAGGCAAAAACTACCGCATTCATACGCGGTAATTTAGCACCTACTGGCACTCCATTAATCGAGTCGGGTATTGGTAAATCCAACACTCAATTGCTGCAAGAGGAAACAGGCAAAGAGTTGCTGGCTATGCAAAATCGCTATCTCGCAGCACAAGTAGCGGCTAAAGAGAATGCGGCTGAATTGCTGCGTATCGAGCAGGATTACATAGCAGCAAAGGAGCAATTACATTCAGAACATGATGTTCGACTGGTGGATGCAAGACAGGCAGACTATGAGAACCAGCTGCAGATATATTCTCAAATTGCTGGAATGACGGCTCAAGTTTTTGACCAAATGGCTGGCATGTTGAGAGAGTCTGTAGGTGAGTCAAATGCTTTATACAAAACAATGTTTTTGGCTGGGAGAGCTGCATCTGTAGCACAAGCAATTGTAAATACCGAAGAGGGTGCAACAAAAGCACTTGCTCAGGGTGGTATTTATGGGTCGCTTTTGGCCGGAGTAATTCGCGCTACCGGATATGCATCGGTCGGTTTGATTGCAGGGCAAACTATAGCAGGCTACAAATCTGGCGGCTACACAGGCAACTACGGAACATCAGATGTTGCAGGCGTAGTCCACGGTCAAGAGTATGTATTGAATGCCGCTGCGACTAAACGAGTGGGTGTTGGTACGCTTGATGCGATTAACTCGGGTAAAAGTATGGGTGAAAAGGCTGCGGTAGTTCAGCCTGTTATCAATATTCACACACTACCAGGCGAAACAGCGGACGTATCCATGAATGGCGATGGAAGTCTTGATGTGCGTATTCGTAAGATTTCAGAAGATCATCTGGTTGGGCAGTTAAGCAATCCAAACAGTCAGGCCAGCAAAACCATGAAGCAAAACTTCAATGTGGCACAAAGAAGGTAAGGGGGCGATATGCCAGAACTAAACAGGCTTGCATATTGTGTCCAGCAATCTGGCTACACAGTTAATTTTGGTAGTGATGTTCTTAATCAGGAACTTGACGGTGGCATTGGACGTTATCGTCGGGATATTCGACGGAAATCACATTTGGTGAATGTGAGCTGGGTGGTCAAGCTGAAAGGGTATCAATACTTAACTGCTTTTTACCGGGTTTGGATGCGAAATCCATCTCAGCCTTTTTTAGCCAAATTGATTATTGATGATGAGCTAAAGGATTATGAATGTTCCTTTAAAGGTGCCATTCAGCTCAATTCAAAAGATGGGCCTGTCTATCGAGTCTCTGCACAGCTGGAAGTCAAAGCGCTGATCGCTGATGATGCTTATGATGATGCATTGGTGGCGACTGGAGAGAGCACTGATATATTTGAGCCACTTGAAGAACTGGTGAATGAAGATATGCCTAATGCGTTAGGGGGTGTAAATGTCTAACTACACCTCTTTTTTTCTCAATGCAAAAGGTGGCTTGATTAATCTTGAGTGCATCGAGATCAGTCATTCCAGTTTTGCCGAACCTTTCCGGTATGTGCGAAACGACACTTCCGGCATCACAGTCAGGCATGAAGATGGTCTGGATTATGTCTATGACTATCAGCTGCTTGAAATTCAAAGATCGAACGTGACCAATGATATTGATCAGGCAATGAATATTACCTTTGCAGATATGGATGACACATTCACAAAAGCCCTGCAAAGCATTACCACAACCGAGCGGCCCACTTTCAAATATCGCTCATACCGTGATGACGATTTAACCGAACCCATGGTCATCATTCAAACGCTGGAAATTACATCAATGAGTAAGGATGCAAGCGGATATATCACATTTGAAGCGAAAGCACCTGAGCTGAATTCTGTAAAAACTGGCGATACCTATACTCTGGATCGCTTCCCATTACTGCGAGGCACATTGTGATAAATGACCTTTTTGATCGTGAATATACGCAGGATTACACATGCAATGAATTTGCCTGTGAGGCATGGGAAAGAATTACCGGTGAAAATCTGACTGAGCGTTTGAATGATTATTTGAATGATGCCGGGAGTTTTGAGGGGTTGGATGTGCCTATATCCCCCTGCATAGCATTCTTCTCAAGAAACCCGAAAAGCTCAACACATGTTGGGCTTTTTTATGAAGGAAAGATTTTGCATCTTTCGCCCAGAGGGGTTCAGCACATACCGCTTGATTACATCATGCTTGGCTTTAAGACAGTGAGCTTTTATAAATGAAACGAGTGCATATACGTCGTGATCCTTTTAATAAAGAAACTTGGACCGTTGAAGATGTAGAGGATATTTGCGCTTATCTGTCTGAGCAATTCACGGCATTTCCTGATAATGCACGCATCTATCATGGTGCTGTTGCACAAAAGAATGATGTAACCCCAATTGACGAGCGATCAATCCGACATTTGCAGAGTCTGGAAGGTGAATTCTATGTAGTGGTTTATGGGGCTGTAATGGGGTGGGATGATATTCTTATCTGGGCCGTGGTGGCCATATCGGCGGCATTTAGTATTTACACCTACATGACCATGCCGAAACCGCAAGTTTCAGCACCGCAGTCATCCAATAATGATTTAGCTTCACGTCAAAACCAGGCACGCTTGAATGGTCGTGTTCCTGAAATTCTTGGAAAATTACGAGCAGTCCCTGACCTGATTGCACCACCGGCAACATTCTTTAATGAGCTGAATCAGGAAATTGAAGAGTGTGTCATGGTCATAGGCCGTGGCTATTACCAGATCCACGACTGCAAAGAAGATCAAACCAATGCCAATGATATCAGTGGTATTGCTGTTTCTGCCTATGATCCACATACAAGTATCACTGGAGCGCCAATATTCCAGATCGGAGATGGTTTTACAGAACCGCCCTTGTTGACGCTTAAATCAAAATCAATTAATGGCCAGACCTTGAATGTGCCGAATGATCAGAAGGTTGAATCTGCAGAAATATATTTCCAGTTCCCCAATTTAATTAAAACCAATTCGCCCTACATTAATTTTGATGAGCTTTTTGATCAGAATGATTCGATTGGTATTTATGGGGCAGAATTTCTCATTGATGATGCTGTATTGGCCGGCAATACCATACTGACCACTGAAAATCAGTTAATCATCAATTCAGCGGTCGATATCTCGGGTGTGAGTAATTTTCATGAAGTTATTTTATCTGGTGCTTTGATTAAAGTCACAACAGAGGTTTCGCCTGTTCCGCCTGAAACTGAATCGGCTTACGTTGAAAACTATTATGACTTATCAGGACGATACAAAGTTACCCATGCCAGCAAGACCGCTATTCCGGGTGGGTTTAGTTATCTGATTTCACTGCGTAATGCTCAAGCGATAAACCCAAACTGGCAATACGTCACTCAAGATTATACAGTCGGCACAAATATTCGATTAACGGACAATAGCGGGTCAATTAATTTAAACGGCACCTATATTATTGAAGCTGTATCGGTAAACGAAATTAAATTAAGCAATCCAGATTTACTGAATAGCGACTGGGTAAAAGTAAATTTCACACCCGATCAAAATACCCAAAGTCAGCCTTTGGTGGTGCGGTTAGATAAATTAAATAATAGCTGGGTGGGTTGGTATAACCTGGATCTGGAAAATACAGAGGAACTGATCTTTAATTTTTTCTTTCAGAACGGCTTGTTTTATCAGGATTCAAAAGGTGGGGTCTGGAGTGACCAGATGACTGCGCTGATTGAATATCAATATATCAGTGAGACCGGGCAACCAGCCGGCAACATTTATCAGCAGTATTTTAGTATTTCGGCCGCATCAAAATCTGCTTTTGGTACCACCCGGCGTATCGCACTAGCGCATACAGGAAAGGTGAGGTTCCGTATTGCCAGAACCACTCCCACGAAAAACGACAAGACTCAAGACTTGACTAAGATTCGTGATGTTTACGCTGCATCAAGAAGCAAAATTTTGAACTATGGAGATGTGACTGTAGTTCGGTCAAGAACACTCGGTACGGATGGGGCTTTGTCGCTGAAAGAGCGTAAGTTAAATATGCTGGTTACACGCAAGTTACCAGTGAATGGTACTGGTGCTTTAACACCGACACGTTCTGCAGCTCAGGCATTTATTTATCTTGCACTGGATTCCAAAAATGGGCGAAGAAAATTAAGCGAAGTAGATGTTGCTCAGATTCTCGCTGAAGAACAGGAGGTGATTCATTACTTTAACAACCCAAAAGCAGCAGAATTTTCTTATACCATTGATGATGAAAATCTCGCATTTGAAGAAATAGCCGGCATGATCGCGAGTGCTTGCTTTAGTGAGCCGACTCGTTTTGGTAGCAAGTTAAGACTCCATTTTGAGCAACCTAAAAACACGCCGGTACTGCTTTTTAATCACAGGAATAAGGTTCCCAAGAGTGAAAAGCGAACGTATAGTTTTGGGATTAATAAAGACTATGACGGCATTGAGTTTGAATATACAAGTCCAGATGATGATGCCCGGGTAACCTATTTAATCCCACCCGACGGTTCTGCAAAAAATCCAATGTCTATCAAGTCGTCGGGCATTAGAACCGAAGAGCAGGCCAAGACACGTGCATGGCGTGAATGGAACAAACTGTTTTATCAACGTGTATCATGCAAGTTTGATGCGCTCGATGAGTCTAATTTACTTGCCCGAAACGATCCTATTCTTATTGCAGACAATGTAAAGGTTAAAACCCAAGATGGGGAGGTCGAAACGGTGAATGGCCTAACTTTGGATTTGTCTCAAAGTGTGGAAATACTTGCCGGGGATAGCATCTATCTGCAAATGCCGGATGGAACTGTGGATTTGATTGGGTGTCAAAAAGGAACTGAATCCAATCAGATCATTTTGAATCGGGCACCATTGCTGCCGCTTGTGGTTGAAAATGATCGCTATGTAAAAACGACTTATCAAATCGTTCGAGCAGGCGAGGCAAGTAAGTCTATGTTTGTACTTACTGAAATGACACCACAGTCGAAAATGACCAACTCATTAACCTGTGTGAATTACGATTCGCGCTACTACGAGAAAGATCATGCATTTTTCTAAACATATTTATTTATTCAGCCACCTTCGGGTGGTTTTTTAATGCCTGGAGTAAAGCATGGCTGATCAAGTAATTACCAAGCAAGAGCTGATTGAAGCAAAGATTGATGTAAAGCATGCAGGGGAAGCAGTCAATACTGAAAAAGTGATTACTCCACGTTATGGAGACTCTTTTAAATCAATACCTCTTGTTGTAAAAGAAGGCGAAGAAAAGACCGATGCTGCTGTAGCTGCACTAAATGCTAAAGCCGATGAGGTGGTTGCTAAAGGCTTTTATACTGGCTTTTCAACCGAAACAGCATTAAAAGCTAGCTTACCTAACGTATCTGAAATGCGTGCACGTGCGGATGATACACGTAAAATTTGGCGCTGGAGCCGCACTAGTGCTGAAGGTGTGATGCTGGTTACAGGAACTTGGACTGATACTGGTCCAAGTGATGTAGATGTAGCTGTAGATCAATTTATTGAAGAGGCGCAACGGCAAGGCGTAGCCCTAGGTCAGCTTGACGAGTATTACAACTATTTGATGCAGCGCCTTGCTCAGATTGCTGTAGATAAAGGGTGGGATTCTTCTTTTGTTGTTCATAAAGGCGAAACACAATATCAGGTTAATGAAAAACAATCGGATATTAATACTAATATTCGTGACCGTAAAAGTGTGAAACTCTGGGCTGCTAATTTAGTTGATGCATTATCAAAATATAACGCTGTTGATTTTGATAAAGATGAAGTTGTAATAACACCAGTCTTATTGGCATCTGGAAAAACAATTACCTCAAATAATCATAAGATTAACCAAACATCTCCATCAACAATAGTTGTTGAGTTAGATTACGGAGCATCTAATGTCACTATTGATGGATTAAATATCAAGCAAGATAAAACTGGGAGTCTTAGTGGTGGAACTGGCAATAATCACGCTTCTGTAAAAGTAAAAGGCGGCCTATATAACCATATAAGAAATTTAATCTTAGATGGGCAGTTAGGTGTTAGCTTGGGTACAAATGCTGCAACAGCACCCGAAAGAAGAAGTATGTTTAATACTGTCGAAAATATTATTATGTTAGCTACAAATATGGGCATTGAGCAGATTGGTTCAGCTTATAACGCTTTAAATAATTTATTTATAATGAATCCTATAGCGAGGGGGGTTTTCATTGGAGACCGTATGACTGGTTACGATAATATAATAAACCCTGCTGATGGCATATTCGCACCTTGCCATGGTAATAACGGAACAAATGTTTTTATCTGTAATCTGAGCACTGGCATATCCCTACAAAATAGCGCGAAATATAATTCAAAGATAAACTACTTTATTACTGAGTGTGATCGCGCTGTTCAGGTCATTCCCGGAACTGCTTTAGGAAACAACCCGACACTAAATAACCTGCAATTTACCTCAGAAAAGTGCGGACAGTTGATTCTTAATGATCAGGGCAATCACAATAAATTTCAATTTTTTGCAGATGGGTCAGCTTTTACCGACCAAGGTATTCAAGAGGTTGCTGGATATACTGGTAAGGGATTTAACAGCTATCAAGGGGTTATCAAGAACTCAGCGAAAACCGCAGCGCAATTTCGTTATTCGCATAATACTTATGGTTTGCAAGTCAGCAAAGCAGTGGGAAATGGGGCAAACGTAAATGGCAGTTATGGTGGTGGGTCAATCATTGTTGATGGAGCAACTGGAACCGGCGTTGCGCTAGCTGGTAATTATAATAATCTTCAAGTTGTGGCTACTGAGTGTCTTATGGGTTTATCTATATCCGGAATGAGAAATATAATAAATATCCAAACTGACGGCAATGTAACTATCTCCGGGTCTGGGAACACCATTATTGGCCGTATCGGTGGAAATCTAACAGTTACAGACAATGATAATAAGTTTATTGGAGAGGTGGCAGGGACGGTTACCCGTACAAACACAACTGGCAACAATTTTACAGGTCTAAAAGGTTGGTCGGATACAGTTTACCAATCTGCAGCATTAACAACTGACGCCTCTGGTCGTGTAGTCGTGGTGGTTCCAAAACATGCGAGTTCACAAATTAGAAGCGCATATGCAACAATCCCGTCCAATACGTCAAGACAGGGGCTGAGAGTTGTTTCTATTTCAGGAGGGAATGTCATGTTTGAACTCTATGATCAGGCAGGTGCAGCGGTGGCTTCTACAGCAGTGACCTTTAACTACACTTATTCATGTAATTAAAAAGAGGGCTTAAAGCCCTCTTTTCTATGTTGTCCAAAAGAACCACAATATTGCTGTGTACGCTATATAACCTAGGATTATAAGATTCTTTTCTTTAGATTGGAGTTGCAGCATAGATAATATAATTATTGGGAAACATGCGGCCAAGAATCTCGATGAATAGCCGGCAAGAAACGTATTAAAGAAAACCATACTCAAAATAATTAAGCTGATATAAAAATAATTGTTTCTTTCAATCTTTTCTGTATAGGCTTTTATAACCAAGTAGACAAAATAGATTACCCAAAAACTCATGTATAAGACAGGAGATGACATGTCTTCATATTCAGCACGTCTATCACCTAATCCCCCCAAAATTTGAGATATTAGAGGTCCTGTTACTATGGCTAATATCAAGCCAAAAGTAATAGCAATTGTATTCTTTATAAGAAAGTTAAGGTTTTTCCATTGTTCAAGTTTTGTGGCAATAAGGAAAATACCTAAAAAGATAATTGCCGAAGTATGTATGAAAGGAGTGCATATCAGAATTGGAATATAAAGATAATTATTACGTTTAAATAATAAATAAGCCAAGTAAATTAATGACATCGTAAATGCAAGGCGCATTTGTGAAAAACAAAAATCAATAAAGACAGGGTTTATCAGAAACAGAAAACTATAGTAGTTATGCCTACTTGTGACTAAAATTATGGAAAAGAATAGTATTAATGAGCTAATAATATAAAAAATATTATCAGAACTTAAGCCGTGCTCGGTCGCAATGAATATTAATTTATGCCATCCCCATTCAAAACTTATCTTGGATAGTAGAGTGTCGTAGTCAAACCATAGTGTTTTATTGAGATTATAGTCAATGTAACTAACATAGTTTGCTCTATCAACATATGCAGAACTGCGCAAATCCTCCCACGGAATAAGTACAAGTACCAATGTCGAAATTAGTGCTAAAAAAAAGATATATATACTTTTTTTTTGTATTAAGAAGTTCATGCTCTAGATCAAATCCAAGGGTTTATCTATTTAAAAGAAATATTTGAGTTTTTAAGGTGACCCATACAGCTTTTCAACTTCGAAATGCTGGTTGAGCCATGAACAGCAACCTTAAATCTATTATTGCTCCATGAGTTAAAGCAACTGTTTGAACTATGATTTAAAGAATCAAGTGTTACCGACCCTAAAGCCTTGCTGTTTATAGCCCCTAATAAAATTCCATATTGAGATTTGGTGTCTTGGTGATTGCTAATAGATATTGAAACAGGTGAGGTAGAGTTGTTGTATCTACTTAACCCTATTTGAATACCAGAACCCGCATTCCCAGAAGTTACAATATTTTTTAATTCAATATCTTTTAAAATCATAGAACCATTATTCGGCTCAATATCAATCCCACTAGCCGGCTTTGCCCCTTTGGTGTTAGTTGCTTTAATATTACTAGCTATAAGTTTATTTGCTGAAATAATGGTTAGGCCTTGTCTTCTATTATCATTCATACGGATATTGTTGAGAGTGATATTGTAATTAGCATTTTTCCCATTAGTGCCTACATAAATAGCATCACCCCACATCTTATCTATGTTCATATCGGAGACAGAAATATTTTTAGAATCTCTTATTTCGATTCCCATGCCCCATTCGCCGGTATTTCCTAAATGAGTATATTTGTCTCCAATTAAGGAGCCACCCAAGATCTTTACATTGTCGACATTTTTGATTTGAAAAACACGATAGCTTCCGTATTTAGTAGGGATAACGGTAAGTTTTGTTTGAGGAGTTAGCCTAATTTCACTCCCATCTTTAGGGATGATTGATTTATTAGCATCAATTTTGTAAGTGCCAGCAGGGATAGAGACTACTTTTTGTTTTTTAATAAGTTGATTTACATAAGAAGTGATATCGGTATTCTCAACAAAATCGGCCCATGCGCTAGATGTGAAGCCACAAACCGCAACTAAAAATATTATTTTTAAATTCATTATTTTTTCTTCTTAGGAAATCGCATACCAAGCTTTAAGCTAATCAAGCCCAGTGCTGAATAGATCGCAGCCATAATTATAAAATGACCAATATCAATGGGGTTGTTCAATCTCAACTCAACATAGTAGGCAAATGATACGGAGACAAAGATAGTAATAATTTGGGGAATATTTTTTTTAAGCAGTTCAAGCATTGTTTTTTAAATCACAACTGAGCAGACAGGCGGTAGATTAACATATTTATAAATTGTTGAGATACCCAACAAATCACACCAAACCCTGATCTTTAATTAGATCAGGGTTTTTTATTACCAAAATTTAGGGGGCGGCATGTCCGAAAATGAGAGCTATGGCCTCAGAGTGGAAAAGAAAATTGACAACATGCAGAACGATATTCACACGTTATCCAATCATGTAGCGCGATTAACTTTTATCAATGAGGCCTACAAAGAAACAAGTGAACAAAACAGGAAAGAGATTGATGCATTAGATATTAAGGTTTTGGCACTTGATAAAAAATCAGCATCTCAGGATGGCGGGATCTCAATGCTTCGCTATCTACTGGGTGCATGTGGGGGAATCATTCTAGCCGCTTGCTTTTGGGTAGGCTCTTCCATTATTCAGCTTTCGAAAGACACTTCATTACTCAATGAAAAACTTACTCGACTCGAAACAGATGTTCAAAACTATAGGGGCTATAAATGAACAGTGAGCAGACTAAAACATATATAGCCTTTTTAGCATTAGGTATTGCCGTACTATCTATCATTGGGCTGTTCTTTATCGATATTCCGGACAAAAATCGTGATCTGGTAAATATCGCACTTGGTTCAATCATTGGCTGGGGTGGGGCTGTAGTGAGTTTTTATTTTGGCAATTCTGATCAAAGCAATAAAGAGGATAAGCGATGAAACAGATTTTTGATTTTTTGCGCAAGATTAGCGGTGGAAAGCTCACTCAAAAGCAGGTTGAAGCTGCAGATAAATTGATTGCAACTGCCTGTGATGACCTTAATGACATGCTGGGCATTGCCATAGATGAAATGCATATCAGTCCGAGTGGAATAGACCTGATCTGCAATTTTGAAGGCTTGAGGCTGGAAGCATATGATGATGGCGTAGGTATATGGACCATCGGATTCGGCACCACAAAATATCCAGATGGCGTACGAGTGAAAAAAGGGGATAGTTGCACACTCGAGCAAGCCAAAGCTTGTATGCAAAGCGATTTAAAAGCATTTGAGCAAACCGTGAATGAGGCTGTGCGAGTGCCACTTACTCAAAATCAATTTGATGCCCTTGTTTCGCTAACCTATAACATCGGTACAACTGCTTTTAAAAATTCAACATTGGTTAAAAGACTAAATGAGGAAAACTATAAAGGTGCTGCCGATCAGTTTGAGGTATGGGTAAATGCGAGTGGGAAACGGATGCAAGGTCTGGTCAATCGCCGAGCCGTTGAAAAAGCTTTATTCTTAAAATCAAGTTAATTGCTTTGCTGTGCCTCCTGCTATCAGGTTGCACAGCCGTTGATTTCCTAACTATAGATTTTTAGTTCAGGAACTAATTTACAGTTAAATCTTTCAAGGGATTACCAAACTGTTTCAAATATTCAACTCCCAGCTGTCGCGAACCCTGATCATTAATATGATTGTCATCTTTCAAGCGATATAAAGGCACATTATTCAGCATAATTTTACATACCTGCTGGTCACAAATAACCTTGGTCGGATCAATAATTTTTAATTGCGGATATTTGAGTTTGGCTTCAGCCACAATCTGATTAAATGGCTTTAGATGCCTATCATAACTCGCTTTCGAAACCGTGCATGGAGCATGTCGATTTAGAATCTCATTACGGATATTACAGTCGGAAGTTATCCCATCCCATTCCAAACGCGGCACATCATTCAATAAAATCACTTGATCGCTGGACTGGTGAGCAATTTCTAAAGCTTTCAGCAAGCCTACTCTAAAGATATCTTCACCGCTCTGATGAACACCATCTTTGAGTTTGATTTCACCACTAAAATATGGTGCATAGGAGCCAGCCATAATAATCATTGGATAATGCGTATTTTCAAGATGAGCTGTAATGGCATCATTACGTTCCTGGAACTTGGAAAGTTCCTCCCAGTGATTCATCTTAAATATAAACCTCTTCACTCCAGGTAGATAAAATGTTGAACTTTGGGTAATGTCGTAGCCTCGCAGACTAGCATCTTTTGCCCACTCATCTAACATCGCAGTATAGGCGTTGGCATGAGAATCACCAATCAATAAGAAATCAACTTCATCTTTAGGTTGCCCCAATACACAATCCTTTAGGTCAGGTAAGACTTTGGGGTCTCCAGTATCTATACATTTACTGCGGATCACATGTGCATAAGCATGCAATGCTTCCTGTTTAGCATAAACCGACGGTGGGAACCGATCTGGAAAGCCGTCATTGCTCTTGATGGTCTGGGCAGCGGTGATAAAACCGATTGCAGGTAACAAGAAACCTAAAATAATCACTTTGTAATTTTTTGCCATCACAAATCGTTTTAGTGGTTTTTCTACCAACATATAGGTTAAATATGCCAAGAGAAGAGATACCAGAATAATGATGATCTGATTTTCCAGATTTAATGGCAGCATGTAAATGCCGAATAACACGATAATTGGCCAATGCCATAAATACAGCGGATATGAAATTTTCCCAATCCAAGTACTAAACTGATTACTTAATAATAGATTGCTAGAAGGTACAGATTGTCCAAAATAAATAATGACTGCTGTTGCCAAACATGGAATTAGTGCCATTAGACCAGGAAATGGTGTCTGTTTATCAAAATAAACCGCTGCTACAAATAGAATAATAACCGCAACCCAGACTAGCCCTTGCAGTATTTTTTTCGGCAGCTTTGGTTGTGGTAAACATGTAACCAATGCCCCCAGCAGCAACTCAAAAGCACGTACTGGCATGCTGTAATAAGCCTTAGCTGGATTTTGAGCCAGTTGGTATTGGGCATATGACAGTAGAACAATGATAAATATGCTAATCATCATCCAAAGATATTTACGTGATGACTTGGCAAAAAACATCCACAACAATAAAGGCCAGAAAATATAAAACTGCTCTTCTACCCCCAATGACCATAAATGTAGCAGCGGCACATTTTCCACGCTAGGGCTAAAGTAATCCCCGACTTCATTACGCATATAGATATTCGCAATGAGTAAAGTGGCATACATGACACTCTCAAAATATTCAGTCAGTTCACCGGGCAGCATCACATGCCAGGCAACGACACTGACAACTGCGAGTACAGTAAAATAAGCAGGTGCCAAACGAACCACACGTTTTTTATAGAACCGTGCCATTGAAAATTGTTGGGATTGGATATCGCGTGTCAAAATAATAGTGATGAGATAACCTGAAATGACAAAGAAGATGTCTACCCCAATATAACCGCCAGAAAATAGTGACCAGCCCAAATGATTGAAAATGACCAGTGATACCGCAATGGCACGAAGGCCATCGATATCTGGTCTGTAGGCAATACTCATAAAAATAGTGGAAGAGTGAAAATAATGTATTTTATTCTTTTAACGCTCTAGATTGCATAATTTATATTTTTTATATTTATCTCTTTCATAAATTAAAAAGCTGGTCGTTTTTTAATTTATCTTTGATATTATTAAATACCTGATAAAATAGACTTACACGAGGATTTCAAAACTTGTGGATAACTTGATTATTGTGTCTGATTTGTGTCAATAGGGTATAAACTACTGATTTGTAATAATTGATATTACTTTGACATCGTAGAGGTCAGCAGTTCGAGTCTGCTTATACCTACCAAAATTCAAAGCGGTATGTTATAAGGGTTTTAAGCGAAAACAGTAGCTTAAAACCCTTTTTTATTGCCTGTCGTAAAGTTTGCTCTAAACCTTACATTCTGCAAAATCGGTATTTTATGCAGTTATTGCCGTTAAATTTACGTCAAGAATTTTAGAAATTACGTCATGAAATTACCTAAGCCTAGAAAACGCGGTTCGGCCTATTACATTGAATTGATGATTAACGGTAAGCGCTCATCTGCAACTCGTGATACTGCAAAAGAATGTGAGCAATGGGCAGCTCAAAAAATGCTTGAGGCAAAAGCAAATCAACTTGCCGAAGATTCAGGTGTAAAGCATCACTTTCCATTCAAAACACTTTTTCATAAATATTATGACGAGCAGGGCTGAAAGCTTCGCGGATCCAAATACGTCAAAGAACAATTAGCGCCGTTTGATGAGAAATTTGGTGCACTGGGAGATATGCCTATCCATGACATTACGCCAAAGCATTTAACTGCCTGGTGTAATAAACGTTTAAAACAGGTTGGAGCAAATACAGTGCTTCGTGAGATTGCACTGTACTCATCAGTTTTCAGCTATGCAGTAAAAGAACTATTTCTATTAGATAGCAATCCATGGATGGGCATTAAGAAGCCTGCCAAACTTAAAGCGCGTAATCGCCGTATTCGTGATGAAGAGATTCAGCTCATTTTAGAGGGGTTGAATTATCGTGAAGGGCAGACCCCATCTTGCCAGAACACTACGTTGCATGGGCATTTCTGTTCGCTTTAGAGACAGCAATGCGCCGTGGTGAAACCCTTGGCATTGCCATGTCAGAAATTTATGATCGGCATGTGCATTTACCTAAAATAAAAAATGGCGATGCTCGTAATGTGCCACTGACAAAAAAGGCTTTAGCTTTGTTGGATCTGATCGATCACGACGGGGATAAATTAATTCCACAGTCTGAGAATGCTTTCCGGTTAATGTGGGAGCGCAGAAAGGAAAAAGTGGGATTTGGCACCCTGACCCAAAAGGATTGAAAGCAAGTGAAGCAGACCGTGCATGTTAGGTTTGTGTGATTGTGAGTAGCGGTAGATCAGTTGCCGAGCTGGTCAATATCGTAATCTAAGGCAAGGGTGTGGCAGATCATCACATCCTTTTTATGCCCTGAGAAATGTTCTGTGTAAGCAATATCAGGGCACCTATGGCGGCTTCCTTTAATCAAGTGGTTTGAAATCGGATGCCGCCACCCAGATTCTAATTAGGAGTAATTTATGCAATACCGGTTTGTTTTAATTTTTCACAAAAAATTCACGAACAAGGATGCATGATTGCTGCTAGAAACAGCTGTAGTTTCTGAATGACCCTCCAAGGTTCTTAGTTTAAGCCCACATCAATCTACTGCTGAAGTGGGCTTTTTTTGCATGGAGAAAAGTAATGCTCCAATTCCTATTCTGCTTATTCGGCCTACATGGTGCGACTGAGATCGACTACACGGTTGATGATGAAGAAGTTGAAGTGTGTCGGAATTGTTTGAAAGAGAAAAAGTAATACCAAATTAAACAACATGAGCCTGATTATTAATTTGATCGGGCTTTTTTAATGCCTAAAATTCTAATTCCCTCGAATTTTATGGGTTTGAAATCATATCGGTAACATTGAAAATGTATTGTAATTACAATGCGTAATCAACAGGCGTATAGATTCCAGGTCAGGATAATGATTGCTACTGCTAAAACGATGCTGCAGTCGAACAATGTGCTGCTGCATCAATTTGACAGATTGCTGTTGAACCCACCTGGATTGTTTACAGAGGGGTGAAACCGCATCAGTATCAATTTGAACGTGTTGCAGCTCTGGATGATCGGATAATGCTTCGTACTGCAGAGACCTGACTTGCTCAGATGTGGGTAGCTCCTGGATCACGACAAGACTATCTGAATCATCTACTGCATATTGCTCAAAACGTTTATGTGTTGCGTTGTCATGTCCTGACTTTTTCGAGGCCTGGTTGAGTACATAGCTGTAGGCCCGTCTGATATCCCGGATCAGGTTAAACTGGAATGTGGTTAATTTGCCAGATTGTTCCAAATCACAGAGCTGTTGAAGAAAAGCTCCAAGGGAAGTATTGAATTGAGGTAACTGCTCCCACAGCCATAAATATAACCTGTCATATTTGGATAACTTCTTATGCTGTTCTGATTTGATCAAGGCTTGTGAAGCCAAACGGAAACGATTGACTAAGGTCAGTATCGTACTCTGATGGTCAGATAAAACAGCTACCCTGATATTGTTTAAGATCGTTAGTGCAAAGAGGGTATTGACCCCCCATTGATAGGCAGGATGATCTGATTTTAAGTCCTTTAAACAATATAGATAACTGCTGATCGGTTGCTTGGTCAGGTGCGGTTTCGGTCTGGGTAAATGAAGCTCGAGAATTTCTAGTGATGGACCGGAATCCGAATCCGGTTGCAACAGTCGAAGGCCATCTAGCAATGGGGTTTGCGACAGGAAGTAAGCGCCAACATACTGAAAGGTTTCCAATACGTTTTCTGAAGCAAGCAGGTTTTTCATGAGGTATCTTAGAGAATCATGCATGTTCAGTCCTCCAAAACATTGAAGCTTCAATTTGAGTATGCTTTAACGCTTCACATTTGGCTTGAAGGGCGGAGAATTGAGTCTTAAAGGCTTGATCGACTTGATGCTGGCGATAGTTAAGCTGGTTGCGTGTACAACCAAGAATTCTGGCGAGTAGCTGCATCGACATGGAAACATGAGGTTTGTCGTATGTACGACAGTTCAAATCATAAATAAAACTCTTGCTGAGGTACTGATTGCACAGCATCAGCAGTCTGTTTGGGAGGATCTGATCAATGTCAATTTTAGACTGTACTAATAGGGTGACAAATTCTCGAGTCAGCTGAACATGGATATCCTCACACTCCAGTTTTTCTCCTTGACTTAGAATCTTCTTCCGAACTGTAGTGAATGATTTGATGCCTGGATGAACAGGGAGCAAGGATGGCATGGCTTTGGTCACTTCATGGAGACAAAGATCAAGGCCTTTCGCTATTTTTATCAGCTCAAGAGTTTTTTCTTTGGATAATCTCGAGGTAATTGTCGAAGTGGGTAACTTTCTTTTCATAGAGATTTCTTATTATTTTTATGCGATATCTCTATGATAAAAGCGAAATGTACTTTACGAACGTATGATCAAAAACTTGGGAATAAAGGGGTGGGTTTTTGTTGAAAGAACAGAGATTTCTTAAACTATTTGATATAAGCTAAATTGGTTTTATTTTTATAAGTACTTAAAAAATAATGTTTTTTGATAAATGAAATCTCTATGGTTTTTAGTCATATTGTATTTTTTTATGATCTGTGTGAAAAAAGTTTGCTGCTATTTGGATGGGTCCCCTATTGCTACATTGAGCAGATAATAACTTCTCCCATATTTATAAAGGCGAAGAAAATTAAATATTCGTTTCCATAATAGCTAGAAAGCTTAGCTAATTTATAAATACTATAACTAATGATAATTTTACTTATCATAAAGGGTAAATAGCTTTATTAGCTGATCTATAATTTTAACCCGCTTAAATTGAAGGGCTTGGGCATGTAATTTGAAATTTCTTCAAAGCAGTACGGTATCTATAAATTTCATAACTGCTTTCATTGTTTTTTGGTGACTTCATTGCGTTCATTTCAATAGTTTAGGTATTGGAATAAACAGTCCTAATGGAGTAGGCAATGTTAAAACAATATCTGAATTATACTTGTGCTTTGAGTTTTTTATCTTTATGTATTTCTCAAACGGTTATGGCTTTAGAGCCGGGGGCAGCACCACAAGCGCCAGCAGGTAATACCATGGGTATTCCTTTAAGTGTTTCCTTACCGCCGGGTTTATATTATACCAGCTCAACTAAACACTTAAATGGGCAACTCAAGGATGATAATGGCGATAACATGGGATTGAAATTGAATGCACCGGCATCGACATCAATTTTTATTTATACGCCTGGATTCCAAGTATTAGGTGGCGACTATCGTGCTTGGTTGGCAATTCCATTTATCATGGCAGAAGAAGAGATTAGCAATCCAATGCTTGGAGAGGTGGGGACACATTCGAATAATAATATTGCCAATATTGATGTACATTTTGCAGATATTTCATGGACATTAAGTCCCGGACAATTTGTCAGTGCAGGTTTGGGAGCAATTACCACAACAGGTTCGTGGAGTTTAGGAGGCACCAATACTAGTGGCGAATATTGGTCACTTAACCCTCGTGTTGGTTATAGTTTAATGAATCAGAATTGGAACATTTCATTAGAATCACATTATTTTTATAATTTTGAAAATGATGAGACTAAATATGACTCTGGGGATGAATTGTTTTTTGATGCTACAGTGCTGAAAAAAGTTGATTTTATTTACCCAGGCTTGCAGGTGGGTCCAATTGGCTATATACGTGAGCAAGTCACCAGTGATGAAAATAACGGTACGGCTTATTATGGTACAACCAGTGGTAAAGCACGACAAATGGGGCTGGGTGTTCAAGTATTGAAAGACTTCGGTCGCGGTTTATTTGTTGGGTTGAGTTGGTCTAAAGATATCGAAACTCAAAATGCCGTCAGTAATGATGGGCGCTTTGCCTTAAATATTTCTGTACCCGTTTTTATGAAAAATAAACCAAAACCAGCAAATATCCCTGCTGAATTTTAAAATTGGATTTAAAGAGCTGATTTGAAGCAGCTCTTTTATTAAAGGAAAAAGCATGTTGTTACAGGATCATGTCGTTTTGGTGACGGGAGCAGGCTCTGGTCTCGGTTTGGGTATTGCACAATATTGTAAAAAACAAGGTGCTAAAGTTATTGTGACAGATGTTGCAGTAGAAAAACTTAATGAGATAGCTCAAAAATTCGATCAGGACGATTTGATTTTACGTTGTGATGTGACTAAAGCGACTGATCTTGTCCAGTGTAAGAAAGAAATCTTAAGTAAATATCATAGGCTTGATGCGGTGATAGGGGCGCAAGGTATTTTTGATGGCAACTTGCCTATAGCAAGCATGGAGATTCAACATTTAGATCAATTATTTGATGAATTATTTAACGTCAATGTAAAAGGCTATTTACTGACTGCGCATGTTTTTGCAGATGTATTAAAGGAAAATCATGGTGCAATGGTCTTTACGACGTCTACAGCTGCCTATGCTGCAGATGGCGGTGGTGCAGTGTATACAGCCACCAAGGGCGCAATCCGAAGCTTGATTCAGCAGCTTGCATTTGAGTTTTCGCCTGAAATACGCGTAAATGGTGTGGCACCCGCCGCTATTGGCAATAGCCAGCTCAAAGGCCCGAAAGCCCTGAATCTAGAACATCAAAAACAATCCGATATTCCGAAAGACGCTTTTTTAAATTTATTCCAGTCTATTAGTTTGCTGCAGGAATTGCCTGATGCAGAAGACTATGGTGCGTTGTATGCATTTTTAGCTTCAAAGCAGAATAAGGTCATGACCGGGCAGACTATTGTGGCAGATCAAGGCTTGTTGAATCGAGCTGTACTTACTCACTAAAACGCAAAACAACAATATTCTAGGATCTTGCAAACAGGTCCATGGATCGGTGCTGCCAAAAAAAGGATATACCGCATGACACAAGCTGTGACTGCACAAAAATATAGCCTGAGTTGGATTTTACTTTTGGCGCTATTAACAGCAATTGCGCCGCTATCCACAGACATGTATTTGCCAGCATTACCGGACATGGCAAAAGAATTTTCAGTTTCAACACTCTTGGTATCAAGCTCATTGCCAGCTTACTTTTTTGGGCTTGCCATTGGACAACTCATTTATGGCCCGATTAGTGACCGCATAGGCCGGAAAATACCGCTGATTTTTGGTCTTAGCCTGCATATTGTTGCCAGTATATTGTGCATATATGCAGATGATTTGCAGACATTGCTGATTGTTCGTGTATTACAAGCTTTAGGAAGTTGTGTGGGCTTGGTATTAGCCCGAGCTGCCATTCGTGATGTGCTGGATACCAACTCTGCTGCCAAGGCCTTTGCCAGTATGATGATTGTGATGGGAGTTGCGCCTGTGATCGCGCCGACCTTAGGTGCTTGGCTGCTGCTGTTTTTCCATTGGGATGCTATTTTTATTGCTCTATCACTATTAGGTGTAATTAGTCTGGTCTGGGTGATTTTCGGTTTCAAAGAAACCTTAGCGGCAGATCGGCGTTTAAAGCTCTCCTTCAAGCAAGTATTCCAGCTGTATATAAGAATTTATCAGGATCCAAGCTACCGTTTTCCCATGCTCGCTGGCTGTTTCAGTTTTGGTGTATTGTTCTGTTATATCAATGCAGCATCGACAGTGTTAATGGACAGCTATCATTTGAATGAACAGCAATTTGCTTATGCTTTTGGTTTGAATGCAGTGGGGACTATGTTTTTGTCTGCCATGAATCATAAGCTGGAACATAAATATTCTGTGCTGCAACGATTGGGTATGGGTGGTATGGTGCAAATTTTTGGCGTGTTGTTACTGTTCATTGCTGCATTACTGCCGCAAGCAAGTCTGCCATTGGTATTAGCCGGTTTGTTTTTAGCTGTTGCAGGCATTGGCCTGACTGCACCGAACTCGACAGCTCTGGCAATGTCACAGCAAGGTAGACAGGCCGGTTCGGCTAGCGCCTTGATGGGCGGGCTGCAATTTTTCTTTGGCTTGCTCAGCGGAATATTGCTGAATTTCCTGCCTGGGTCAGCGCTCCTGAATTTGAGCATAGCCATGCTGATTTTTGTATTTTGTACCAATGTTTCCATTCGCGCGGCGAAGCGATTTTTTAATATGCAGCCTGCTGCATAAACCCCAGTTTCCTTGGTTTGCCGCCTTTTAAAGGCGGCTTTTTTTCACCTATGTTATCTATTTTAAATATATCTAATATCCAGCTTGACTCATCATTATAGATACAGGGTTAGGCTATGCTGAACCGAGAAATGGATGTTTGCACTGCATACAATAAGGATAGAAAGATGCACATACAAACTTTTTTGGATCAGCAAAAATGGTCAGGTTTTCAAAGCCTAATTTTTGCCATGATGTTTTTGGTGGCTTTTTTTGACGGTATGGATACCGCAGTCATGGGCTATATTGCCCCGGATTTAATCCGTGAATGGCACATCAGCAAGGCCGATATTATCCCGCTTCTCAGCGCTGCACTCATTGGCGCTGCCATCGGTGCAATCATTCTAGGTCCATTAGCAGATAAGTTTGGACGCAAAACATTATTACTGGTGTCCGTGTTTATTTTTTCTGTCGGCTGCATTCTATCCAGTTTTGCAGAAAATATGATCCAGCTGGAAATACTGCGCTTTATTACCGGCTTAGGTTTAGGCGCGGCTTTGCCCAACGCCGTAACACTGCTCTCAGAATATTGTCCTGTACATAAACGGGCCTTTATCGTCAATACCATGTATTGCGGTTTTCCAATTGGTGCAGCAGTTGGTGGTTTTGTGGCTGCTTATATTATTCCGCACTTTGGTTGGGAAAGCATGTTGCTGATCAGCGGGATAATGCCTTTTATTTTGATGATATTTATGCTGATACTTTTGCCAGAATCAGTGCGCTATCTATTGCTAAAAAAAGGAAAAGAACAGCACATTCAACAGATCTTAGGCAAAATAAATCCATCGGCAAATCAACATCTTTTTCAGCTGGAACACAGCAGTTGCAGTACTTCCATATTCAAGGCGATGAAAACCGTATTTTCAGCTAAATATGTCGTGGGCACGCTGAGTTTATGGACCTGCTTTTTTTCAGGTTTGATGATTTTCTACGGCATTATCAACTGGATGCCGTTGCTGTTTAAAGAAGCGGGCATGCCTGCTCATTTAGGCCCGATTGTAGCGGGCCTGTTCGCATTGGGCGGTGTAGGGGCCATGCTGAATGGCTGGTTGATGGACCGCTTTAACGGCAATTATGTGATTGCCGCATGCACTTTTTTTACAGCGATATGTATCGCGATGATTGGCCCAGCAGTACATTGGTCTTTAACTGTGTTTATTGTACTGATGATCAGTGCTGGAACGCTTCAAAATACCGCCCAGTCTTCTTTGCCAGTTTTGGCAGCGAAGTTCTATCCGACTGAAGCCAGAACTACGGGTGTGTCATGGATGTGCGGCATTGGCCGTTTTGGCGCAGTTGCCGGCACCATGTGCATGGGCTATATGGCGAATAACAACATGACTTGGACGCAAATTTTTATGCTATTGGCCATACCGGCAGTGATTATGACCGTTTGTATGCTGATTAAAAATATTGCTGAAAATGTAGCGGAAGACAGAGATACTTCTGCAGGTTTTGCAAAAGAATAATGCTTTTAAGGTCATTAGGTTTGACTGGCTGAACGAAAGGATCATTCAGCTATTATTTATGAAAAACAGCGCAGGCAGCGCTAAACAGGAACACACTCAAGGAATTGAATATGAAAATATTGGTTTTAGGCGGCGGTATTGGCGGTATGGCGGCAGCCATTAAACTCAAGCAGTCCAACCATGACATCGAACTGGTTGAAAAAACAGAAGACTGGAAAGCTTTAGGCACAGGTTTAACACTTTCTGTGCTGACCTTACGTGCGCTCTGTGATTTAGGGGTGCAAGATGAAATTGCTGCGCAAGGTTTTGTACATGATGGCGTTGATATTTATGATCAAAACGGCAATTTTATCCGCACCGTGCTCTCCAAGCGTGTAATTGCCGATGATTTCCCATCTGAGGGAGCAATTTTGCGTCCTGTACTGCATGACATTTTATCTTCTAAGGTTCGTTCCCTCGATATTCCTGTTTTTCTTGGAGACAGTGTTGCGAGTCTGCAAAGTACTTTAGAACACGGCAGTTTTGTGCAATTTGAAAGTGGCCGGACTGCGCATTATGATTTGGTGATTGGCGCAGATGGGGTCTTTTCTAAACTGCGTCAATTGCTTATGCCAGAATTGGCAGCGCCTGAGTATACTGGGCAAGCGTGCTGGCGTTTGCAGTTTGACCGTCCAGAGGATATTGTCCGTGGACGGATGTTCCAGTCTGAAAAAATAAAAGTAGGCTTTAACCCTTGTAGCCCAACACAAATGTATATGTACATGATGGAGTGTGTACCCAAAGACCAAGTATGGCGTGAACCTGAAGTATTACCGAAAATGGCGAAAGAATTGCTGCACGAGTTTGAAGCTGTGCTGAAACCTTATATTGACTCAATTGATGAAAATACCCCGATTATTTACCGTCCTTTAGAGCGTGTGATGGTGAACAGTAACTGGCATCGTGGTTCAACGATTCTCATTGGCGATGCTGTACATGCCACAACACCGCATTTAGGTTCAGGTGCGGGATTGGCTGTTGAAGATGCCATTGTCTTGGCAAAACTGTTAGATGAATATGGGAATGATTTAGAAACTGTATTCGAGCAGTTTATGCAAAAACGCTTGGCACGTGCGCAGTTTGTGGTTGAAACATCGGGTGAAATTGGCCGTATGGAAATTGAAGGTGGTTCGATGCTTGAACGAAGTATGTTGTTGGCAAAGGGCTTTGAGCAGGTGACCAGTGCATATTTATAAAAATATTTAATGATTAAGCATAAAAAAAGCCTGGATCAAACAGGCTTTTTTTATGCGCTATAATTAATTGCTATTACGAATTCTGATCCATGACAATTTACGGCTAGCTTTTTCTGCATCGGAAGGGCTGCGCAGAATCAGGGTATTGCCATTGCGGCTGACTTTGCCATTAATGTTATAGCGCTGCTGAGCCGCAGGATCAAACACTTGCCCAGAGATAAATTTATAAGGATCATTTGGGTCTGGTTTTAAATCAAATAATAAGTGAAAGCCTTTCAGTGAGCTCAAATTCTGTGTCGGCACATTGGGCGCATTAAATGCTTCGATAATATGTCCATTGTATAAAGAATTGCTATTTTTGCTGATTTTAACTTTCACCAAAGTGAAGCCGCTTTTGTCATCAATAACTCTCCAGTTTCCCGTTAAATCTAAAGTGGGTTTGGCATATAGTGCAGCAGAACAGAGCACAATACATCCTGCGCTGAATATCCCTTTCAGTTCCATGGTTGTTCCTTAAACTTAAAATGAAGTATGGCTTCATTAACCAAGGGCTAAATTTAAAAATATATTAAAAAATAGTAGCTTAGTATAATGAAGCGTATTGAATATAAAATATACAGATAGGTGGGGCAAGTGCCAAAAGGCTTAAAACTTTTTATTGGAAAAGATATCAGTTATCAAATATTTAGATAGTGAGATTTAGCTTTTGCTTTTATAGAAAATCGCAGTATTTTAGCTTTTTTAAGTTGAAAATAAAAAAGTCAGGCTCATGGAAAACCTGACCAAAACGAAATAAACACTAAAATTAAATGAATATCCATATATTAAATGGCAGGACGGCGATCACTGGTCGCGAGTTTTGCCACTGGAATATTGGTTTCACCTGCCAAGACCGCTTTACGGGTTTGACTGAACAAATAAACTTGTACCGCAACAATAATACAGCAGGCATAACCAATTGCTTCAAAGCCAATAAACTTCACGATGGTGCCACTAATAAAGGGCGCAACCGCTGCACCGACCATGAGCATTGCAGGGGTACCCGCCACAGCACGACCGGTTGGGTCTAAACGTGCTAATAAGCCAAAGGCAAAGGTATGCACAAATAAAATGGTGAATGCCATCATCGGGCCCGCAAATGCAAACACGGAATAATGATGGGTTTGTGTAGTGAGTAGCGCAAAGATGGCTTGGAAAATAGGACCAAAAGCAATGATTGCAGTGACACTCACTTTATTTTGTAAAAGTGCAGCCAACGGTGCAGGAAAAATGGTGACGATACCGTAAATCACCAAAGCCATAGTGACCATGTCTCGGCTAAAGCCACGTTCTAACCCAATTCGTTCATAGAAACTCAAAGTCATGGCTTGGGTCATTGCCAGCAGTGCCACACCCACCATACAGAACCACACTGGTTTACCCAGGGGGGGGAGATGTTTAATTTGATCAAAATTATCAAACGGGACGGGTTTGGTCGGCTTGGGAAAGAACAATAGACAAGCCAATGTTGCCAAAAGCATGACACCAGCCATGACATAAAACATGCTCTGACCACCAAACTGTTGAATCGCGCCTGGTGTACCCCCTAAAAAGATTACCCCAAAAATACCAATGGCTAAGCCGGCAAAACCGAAAACACGATGTGGATTAATCGCATGCCCCATAGTACCATGCGTCACACTGAGTGCCGTACCCGCAGCAAGACCCCCGATAAAATGTAAGCCAGCCAAGACTGGAAAACTGGTATTCATTCCAGCAATGACAAAGCTGAGTGCTGCTAAGGCAAAACCTATAACGGCAGCTAGTTTCACATGTACACGGTTAAAACGTGGTGCAAAAAAAATACTTGCACCTGCAGCACCAATCAGAAATAGCGTGGCTAAACCACCTGCTTCCTGAGGGTCAAATTGATAATATGCAATTAAAGTACCCACCCAAATTGGCAGTGCGACTAAATCTAGCATACCGGCACAATGTGCCATCATGAGTGCAAACATCCCACGCTTGCTTTCGATACGAACCATAATGCTGCTCCTTTAGCATGCAAATAATTGTGAGCTCTTCACTGAGCTTGTTGCTTAGACGACTGTCTATCATTGTTGTTTTAAAAAATAAGCCCCGAACAAATTATTCGGGGCTTTGGACTAAATCGCTTCTTTTAAAATTTCGAGCGCGTGGCTGACGATTGCGGTTTGCTGCTCTACTGGAGCACGCTGCTGTTCTAAACGTCCAATTTCCATCGAGCTTTGTGTGACCAAACGGCAGCGTTGTTCGCGGCGCTGCATAAACTCAGCAAAAGCGGCATCGACATTGACTTGTTTATCAAAAATTTCCGCTAAAACTAGCGCATCCTCTATGCCCATACCGGCACCAGAGGCCAATTGCGGTGTGGTTGGATGGGCAGAATCACCAATTAGCAAAACTTTGCCAATATACCAAGGCCCAGGCAGGTCAAAGCACTCGAGTGGACGGAAATTGATGTTTGGATTATCTGCTTCAGTTAAAGATTCACGAATGTCCGCCAGAATACCGTCATAGCCTTCAAGCAATTGTTTTAAGTTTTTGTAGTTATCTTCTGGCTCTTGCCAGCGTTGCGGGCAGCGTTCGAGTAAGAACATGTACATATGCTCTTTAGACACGGGGGTAAAGCCGACTTTGACAGGCCCACCCAAGAAATAGGTGCGACGTTCAACCGATGCCGGGCGTTTTAAAAATAAACGCCAGCAGCTTTGACCGGTATATTCGGCTTTCGGTGCATCAGGGAACAATAACTGACGGGTTTTTGACAGTACTCCATCTGAACCAAGGACAAAATCATAACGGCCCGTTGAACCATCACTGAATGTCACGGTTACGCCCGTATCATCTTGATCAAACGCATCAGCAGTCAGCCCCAAACGCATTTGAATACCGGCATCTTTGACATATTTATGCATGATCGAATGCATGGTTGGGCGCATAATGCCACCACTGCCAGCTGTGTCTGAGCCTTCAAGCATCGGTGTAGGTAAAATACGTAGCGGATTACCTTGTGGGTCACAGACCTGGATACCATCGCCAACATATGCCTGTTCAGTGACTTCGTCATATACGCCAAGTTGTTTCAGCGCACGTAAAGTTGGGCCAGTAATGGTTAAGCCCGCACCAAGTGCGCCCCAGTTTGGATTGATATCAATAAGATCAATGTCGATCCCAATCCGAGACAGAGTAATGGCAGATGCCATACCTGCTGTTCCTGCACCTATAATCAGGGCTTTTTTGCCGGCAGCGGCAGATTTTTGAGTCATCTGAGTCTTCCTTGATTCATTATGCTTTTAAAAAGTTAGCGACTAACTGAGTAAAACTTTTTGCATGTTCAATTTGGGTCCAGTGACCACACTGGCTGAAAATATGTAATTGGCTGCTTTCAATCCAGTTCAACATGGTGAGTGAAGTCGATAGTGGAATCACTTTGTCATCACGGCCATGTACCATTAGGGTTGGCTGTTTAATCTGACGAATGGCCTGTTCAGAATGAGACATCGCTTCGACCCATTGCTGGCGTGGAGCAGGGAACATACGTTCATAAGCACTGCGGGTATCTTCCTTGGTGCTGGCGATATAACGCATTTGCACCAGATCATCGCCGACCAAATTTTGGTTGTAAGCGAAGATTTTCATAATCGCTTGCATGTTTTCAAACGACGGGGTGTAGCCCCATACGGCATCAAGTCCAGCGGTGAGTTCAAACGGAACACCGACACTGCCCATCAAAATCAGTTTATTCACGCGTTCAGGATGGTAAATCGCCAAAGCTAAAGCCATTGATCCGCCAAAGGAATTGCCAATCACATTGACTTTTTCTAGTCCCAGTGCGTCGAGAAAATCCACCATCTGTTTCAGCCACGTATCGCGGTTGAAGGTGATCTCTTCAGGGAAGGTGCTGTAACCAAAGCCGGCAAAATCTGGTGCCAATAGACGGTAATCATTTTGCAGCGCTTGAATAGTCAGGCGCCAATTTGCCCATGCACTGACACCCGGTCCTGAACCATGAAGAAGTAAAATTGGTTCACCTTGCCCGATATCGTGATAATTGGTTTGAATGGCACCACACTGAATGCTTTTACCAATTTCAGGATTTGTCATCGTATTCATATTCATTCCTTGAAAATTTAAAGAAAGCTATAACAAGTTAACCGCGTTTCCACAGCAACAGGGCTGTACGGGCTTCAGAGGTATTTTCTTCTAGGCGAGCTGTTAGGCTAAGTTGACCCTGCTCATCAAATTGAAAGCTACGTTTTTGCTGTCCGCCAATCCAGTTCGGAAAGAGACTTAAATCTACAAAATGGGTCACCGTGTCATTCTCGATGCTGTAGCGCCCGGCATAAGACATCATGCTGTTATACGCGCCTGCTTTTTCTGCATCAGAGGCATTCCATTGACCACCGGTGCTAAAGTTGGCACGATCTGGTCGGCAGATCATGCAGCTCATAAAGCCGTCTGCGGTGTATTGAATAATCCCTTGCGGTGCATCACCCATGGGTAATACTTGGCGCCCGTCATCATAGTTTTGGGCAAAAGTCACCAGTTCCCAGCGACCGGTTAAATCAATATTCGACATTTTTTCTTCCTTAAATTTCAACCATTCAATGTGTTTTTAAGCCTTTTGTGCCAATAAGAATTCAGTCACGATGACGTTATGAATCTCTGCACTTTCAAATTGCGCCCAATGCCCAGTATCTTCGGCACAGTAAAATTGACCGTGCTGAACCTGGTTTGCGATGTGCTGACCTAAAGCAGCTGGGGTACGGTTGGCATCGCCCCAATACACCAGGGTGGGGGCTTGAATCTGTTTGGCTAAAGCGTCGGTCACGGTGTGTTTTTGAATGCTTTGACCGGATAAATATTCGGTAATAAAAAGTTTTTGCACTTCAGCTAAAGCGGGCTGACGGTACAATGCTTGGCGTACCTGAATCGCTTCATCCGTCAGGCGTTCAGGCTGGGCTAAAATACGTGCCATTCGGGTACGTACATTGTCAAAGCTGGGGTTATTCAGTACTTCAATTGAACTGGGTAAATTGGCTGCCCAATGCGGTTGGACATAGTCAGGAATTGCACCTTCATTCGGGCGATAACCCATAGTCGTAGTGAGCACCAAACGATCGACTTTTCCAGGGTGTTGAATTGCGAGTTGCATCGCGACCCAGCCGCCCATCGACTGACCTTCAAAATGGGCACGTGGAATATTCAGCTGCTGCATAACATCCAGAATTTGATCAATCAGTACAGGAATGACTTCGTGATCAAAGCCTGTGGTCTGTGAACGGCCATGCCAGATAAAATCTAACGCAATGACATGAAAATGTTCTGCCAGTGCAGGAATATTGCGGGCATAATTTTCCAGATGTCCGCCCGTGCCATGCAGTAAAAACAGGGCAGGTGCAGCAGGATTTCCGGCCTCTAGAATACGGCTTTTGTATTTGCCTTGAATAATGCGTACATCTGAATGAATCAGTTGTACCCAGTAATGTTCTGCTTCGGTATGAACAATGGCATTCATAATTTTTTCCTTTCTCAAAAATGCCGCCTTAGTCTTCGAGGGCTTGCGCTTTACTTTGTGAGATCGGGCCGCGCAGGGTGCCATCCGATTTTTCCAAGCCAAAGGTCCATTCGGTAAAGATGTGCGCTTCTGCGGCAAAGTCTGTCGATTCCCAATCTTCAGTGACAATGTCTTCATCGGCTGCATATTCCCAAGCACCGCCAAATGGGCTGAGGAAATACCAGAAACATGCAGAAGACACGCGGTGTCGTCCTGGGCCGGCAAATGTGGTCCAGCCTTGGCTGTCGATGTGCTGTCCACCAAAAATGACTTCATGAATGTCACGGACTTTAAATGCGAGATGGTTGAAGCGCGTACCCTGTGCTTTGCCATTCATAAAGAACAGATGGTGATGGTTACCTTCGGCTGAACAACGAATAAACACACCGCGGTCGGCATAACGATCGGAGATTAAAAAGCCAAGGCGTTCTAAATAGAATTTTACGGCATCACCGGCATGATCAACGCCAATTGCGAGGTGACTGATTTCATAAGGCTGCGCTTTGTTATAACGCGGTGCACGGCTATTCACACGTTTCGGTTGGCTAGGCGAGTTAAACTGGGTATCGGAAAATGGCACATAACTGCGCTGTGCAATACGAAAAGCAATGCGGATGCCTAAGTCATCTTGACTATGTACGGTGCCATCGGCATCAATTATCACTTCACGGTCGCGACCTAGCTCCGTAGCAATCGCATCAAGGCTGGCTTGGTCTTCAACACCCCAAACCATTTCACACATCCCGCTTGGACTACCAATGGGTGTGCAGGCAGGATTTGATGGGTCTGCTTGAAAGATTTCCACTTGTGAATTGTCGATGGTCACAAAAAGGTAGCTGTCATTGTGATCACTTTCGATTTGCGTTAAGCCCCAATCATCTGCAAAGCGAAGGGCATCTTCTAACTGTTCAACACCAAAACGTATACGGTCTAAGCCTTTTATTTTAAAATCTTTTGCTACAGTCATCTCATACTCCATTGGTCATGACCCAAGTTTTACATTCCTTGGTCCTTACTCTACGAAGCATGGGCATGTGAAAATAGCATCTAAGCCATAAATCAGTTATGCATTTTATGGATATCTGATTTAGGATTTCAACGCTTGGATGGATTGCTCATTTTTGTTTAATTAGCTGAAAACAAGATATGAGTGGAGTTCAACTGACATGAGGTCATTCCCGTTATTTCATCATCAGGTTCAAGGCAAGCCAGATGCACCTTGGATTACTTTTATCCCCGGTATAGGCAATGATGCAAGCTTTTGGGCGGCACATGCTGAAATACTGGCAGCAGATTATCAGGTGCTGACTTTTGACCCTTGGGGGCATAATCTCAGTCCCTTACCGCCAGAACCTTGTTCCTATCAAGCCATTGTCGATGGGGTAATTGCACTGTGGGATCATCTCGGGATTGAAAAAAGCAGTGTGGTGGGCTTGGGTTTTGGTGGCTCGGTGTCTTTATCTTTGGGACTGTCGCATCCTCAGCGGATTGAAAAAATTGTGGCCTGCTGCTGCCGACCACGCCAGCCCGATGACCGCCATGATTTTTGGCGTGATCGCTGTGCCAAAGCACGGGCCAATGGCTTGGATAAATTGGGTGATATTACGGTTGACCGCTGGCTGTCTGACGACTTCCGCCAATCGCATCCCGAAGTGGATCAGCAATTACGCGCCATGATTAAACGCACCACCGTCGAAGGCTATTGCGCTTATGTAAATGCGTTTATTGAAATGGATTTTTCCAAACAATTGCGACAAATCACAGCACCGGTATTATTGCTTGCCGCTGAACATGATCATGGCGGTGGGCCGGTGGAAGATATGCAAGCCATGGCAGCGCAATTACCGAATGCACAGCTCAACATCATTCAAGGCAGTGGACATATCTGCAACTTTGAAGCGCCTGATCAAGTCGCGACTCAGCTGAAGAATTTTTTTAAATCTTAAATGATTTTCATGGAGTGAAATCACTATGCATAAAAATAAAAAAGTCGTCATTATTGGCGGTGGACATGCCGGCTGTGCCTGCGCCAAAGCACTGCGCCACGAACAGTTTAATGGTGACATTATCCTGATCAGCAATGAGTCTGAGTTGCCGTATCACCGTCCACCATTGTCGAAAAGCTTTATAAAAGATGCAGATGAGCTGGACTTGTCCAAACTGTGTCTACAGCCAGAAAACTTTTATGAAAAATACCAGATTGATTTGCGTTTAAATACCGCGGTCAGTGAAATTGATCCCGATGAAAACGTGATCAAGCTCTATCATGGCGATCTGATTGAATATGATTATTTGGTCTTGGCCATGGGTACGCGTCCGCGTCAGTTGCCTTTACCTGGTACGGAACTGCAAGGCGTGATGAGCCTGCGGACTTTACAGGATGCACGACAGCTGCGTACAGCGCTGAATAGCACTAAAAATGTGGTGATTATTGGCGGCGGTTTTATTGGTTTGGAGTTGGCATCGACCGCACGAAGTTTGGGTAAAAATGTTACCGTACTTGAGCATATGCCACGTGTTCTGGGTCGTTCCGTGTCGCCATTGGTGTCAGATTATATTGCCGAGATTCACCGTAAAAATGGTATTCAGATTGAAACAGGTGCATTTATTAATGAATTTGTCGGGGAAAATGGCAAAGTCACAGGCGTGCGCTGTGCCAATGGAGTGATTCCAGCCGAATTGGTATTGGTTGGTGTGGGTGCAATTCCTAATACCGAGCTTGCAGAACAGGCGGGGATTCAATGTGATAATGGCATCAGTGTCAACCGTACCATGCAAACTAATATTGCCAATATTTTTGCGATTGGAGACTGTGCCAATCATGAAAACCATTTTGCAGGGGATAGACGTATTCGTTTAGAGTCCGTGCAAAATGCCAATGATCAGGCCATTACTGTAGCGAAATTTGTGATAGGACAGCCTGAAGACTATAAAAATGTACCTTGGTTCTGGACAGATCAAGGTGATATCCGCCTGCAAATGACCGGTTTATCATTCGATACCAGTGATTATGTGATTCGTGGTGACATGAAAAGCGGACGTTTTTCGGTATTCCATTATGCTAAAGATAAACTTGTTGCCATTGATTCGGTCAATCAACCTGTAGATCATATGATGGCGCGTAAATTGCTTGAAGCAGGTATTACGCCAAGTAAGCATCAAGTTGCGGATATTCATACCAATTTAAAGAGCCTTTTGGCCCTAAGTTCGGTATAAATAGCCAAACCAATCTGAGGATTTGATTGGTTCTACATATGAAAGATCAATAGGGAAATATGCATGCAATCGATTCTGGATTCTAAATGGCTGGTTTTTATTAAGGTTGCAGAGCTGGGCAGCTTGTCCAAAGCCGCGCATGCCTTTAATGTACCGCAGTCCATGATCAGCAGGCATATTGCCCAACTGGAAGAGCAGTGTGGAACTCGCTTGTTTAAACGCACAGGCCGCGGTGTGGTTCTGACCGAACTGGGTTATGAGTTATTGCCTCGCATTATTAATCTGGCGATTGAGTGCGGTACCATTGAAGATGATATCCGGACTTATGGCGGTCAACCAATTGGGGAAGTTCGTGTCGGTTTATTACCTGCTTTAGTGCGCCAGCTTTCAGGTGCACTCTATAGTTATGTTAAAAAGAATTATCCTCGTATTGATTTGCATTTAAGTGAAGGTGCAAATGTTCACTTAGAAGAAATGATTGAGGAAGGGCGCATCGACATGGCGCTGCTGCTTCGTGAAGGCGAGGTGATTAAATCGGAAGAAGCGGTGATTGCGGAGTTTGGCTTAATGCTGGTAGGTGAAGCCAATGACCCTTTGGTGGAGCAGCCGACCATTAAGCTGAGAGATTTACAGGATTTACCACTCATTGTTCCAAGCCGTCCGCATCCGCTACGTGCTCGTTTAGATCAGTTGGCACGGCAGATGGATTATAAATTTGACTGTGTGGTGGAAGCGGATTCGAATCGTTTACAGCATGAGATTGTGGCAGCGGGTGGAGGTTATGCCATTTCTTCAGGTTTGTTTGGTTTGGAAAATCAGCAGCGTTTGGCAGCAAGTTTGATTGTTGAGCCTGAGCTGTCGCGTAGCGTGGTGCTAGCGCATACTATAAGACGCCCGAATACCCGAGCTTCACGTGTAATTCAGCAGTGGTTTGAGAAGCAGGCGCCTCAGATTCTTAAAGGGATGATTGTGAATCGGTAAGTGTGTACGCAATTTGTGTTATTCCCAAGTAGAAATGTCCTACTGAATAACCACATAGAAATGTCTTACATGGACATTTCCAAGTCAAGCACAGGATTCAATCGTTGTTGAATTGCTGTTTTCTGTGCCCGTCTACGTGGCATAGCTGGGGAACGATTTCGTCTGTTTTGCTGTTCCGACTCTTCATGCTGCTGTTGAATATGTGCCAGCACAGAACCAAACGTTTATTCTCAACGATCTCTCGCTGATTCAGCTGACTTAATTTATCGAAGATGCTGTAATTGATCTTCCGACCTTCATGCATGATAGCTACAGTACCATCCGGATATTCTAGAAACTCAAGATACTTGCCGATCAACCTGTGATTTTCTTCTGTGTTTTCTAGAAGGTATACACATTTATCATAAGTAATGGTCAGGCTGTTCGTAACTCTGCGGGGTTCAGGCCAGGTAAAATATCATCTAATTCCTAGGCTGTTTCAGTGACAGTCCGGTGTAGATCCTTGGGATTAAAGCCCATCTTGGCAAATTTACGATTAATCTCTTATACGAAGCTTAAAAAACGGGGATCTAGAGTCCTCGTTTCATATAAGCGCCATTATGTTAAATGGGACGGATTATTCTCATTAATAATTCCAAAAGCTTTTCTCCATGCCTGAGGGCTGGTGTTATATTTTTCACGAAATTTCTTTCTAAATAACACGGTATTATTAAAACCTGAAAGCTCAGCGATCTTTTCGATAGACAAGTTTTTCGTTTCTAATAACTCACAACTTAATCTGATTCTTTCAGTATTCAGCCAATCCACTAAAGTCATACCTGTCGCTTTCTTAAAATGCCGTGTGAATGTCCTACGTGTCATATGTGTTCGTTCAGCCAGGTTTTCAATATTATGTTGTACAGCTAAATTCTTTCTTAAAAAATCAAGTAATAGGTTAATTTGTGCATCTTGGCTCGATTCTGCTACTGGCTGTTCAATAAACTGAGCTTGCCCACCTTCACGGTGAGGCGGAATGACCATTACTCTAGATACTTTATTCGCAATTTGTGCATTATAAATTTCACGTACCAAGTACAAGCAGCAGTCTAACGCTGCGCCTGTTCCAGCAGAGGTTACGATCCTTTGGTCTTCTACATACAGGGCATCATTATCAAGCTGAACCTGTGGAAACCGCTCACTAAAATCTTGTTCAGCCATCCAGTGCGTAGCGGCTTTTTTATGGTCGAGCAAACCAGCATATGCCAATGCATAAGTTCCATAGCATAACCCTACAATTCTAATTCCAGTCTGATATACACAATTTAGAGCATCGATAAGTACCTGTTCAGGCTTGTGATTAAAATCATCCCATCCAGGAATAATAATAAGATCCGACTCTTTAATGAGTTCGATCCCACCATCAGGGATAATTATCATAGACTGTTCTGTTTTTACGGGTTGGCCATCTATAGAAAAGATTTTAAGGTCAAATAATGGCTTATCTTCAATTTTGATATTGAAGATAATGTGGGGGATAGAGAAGTGAAATGGATTTATATTGGGATAAACGAACAATCCAATCACTGGAATAGCCATTAAACCTACCTCTCTAAAATAATGAATATAGCATGTTGTCCCAATAGTTTCGATGATTGTCCTTAAGGACAATTTTTTTGTTTGATGATTTCTATCATGATCCAAATATGACTAAATGATTGGATCTGGATCATGAATAAAATTTTAAGTAGCTCTGTTATTACACTGTCTCTGGCAATAGCTTCAGTCCATTTATATGCGAATGATAATGTGGTTCAGCGAGATACCTCTAAAGTTACGCATATACAAGAAATTCGCAATGCAACGGTTAAAGTAACCTATGCTGATACAACTTTTTTAATTGACCCAATGTTTGCGAAAAAAGGGTTCTATGAAGGTTTCCCTGATACTCATCGTAGCTATTTACGGAACCCATTAGTCGATTTGCCTATCAAGCCCGAAACGATTTTAGAAGGTGTAGATGCGGTAATCGTGACCCATACACATTTAGATCATTGGGATGATGCAGCACAAGCGGCTATTCCGAAAAACATGCCCTTGTTTGTACAGAATAAAGAAGACCAAAAAGTCATTCAGTCACAAGGCTTCAAAGATGTCCGTGTATTAACGCAAGCGACCTTTGAAGGGATTAAGCTCACTAAAACTGGTGGTCAACACGGTACTGATGCCATGTACCGTATTCCTAAGCTTAAAGCTGGATTAGGCGAAGCAATGGGTGTGGTATTTGAAGCTGCTGGCCATGAAACGGTTTATGTAGCTGGTGATACCATTTGGCGTTCTGAAATTGATCAAGCGATTCAAAAATTTAAACCTGATGTGATTGTATTGAATACAGGTAACGCCTTGGTTAATGGCTTCAAAGAATCCATTATCATGGGTAAAGAAGACACTTATCTCGCAACTCAGAAAGCCCCAAATGCCAAAATTATTGCTGTTCATATGGATGCCATTAACCACATGTCGGTAACACGTGCTCAGCTTGCAGAATATGTAAAAGACAAAGGAATCCAAGATAATGTTTTAATTCCTATCGATGGTGAAACACTTTCATTCTAAAGTAACTTAAAGAAGTGGAATGTTTCCACTTCTTTAAAATCCTAAGTAGAACAAAATAAATATGAGTTAAGTAAAGGAACAGATATGTCAAAATCAGCTTTATTAGTTATCGACTTACAAAATGAATATCTACCTACAGGTAAATTACCATTGGTAAATATTGAACAAGCCGCTGCTAATGCAGTGAAAGTAATTGCGAAGGCCCATCAACAGGGCACTCAAGTAATTCATATACAACATATTTTTGCTAATAATGAATTTCCTGCATTTGAACCTGATTCAAATGGTATTGAGTTTCAAGATACCGTTAAGCCAAAAGCAGATGAAACTGTAATTGTTAAAAATTACGTCAACTCATTCTTAAATACGAATCTCAAACAAGTCTTAGATACAAATGACGTAACTGAATTAGTCATCATTGGTGCTATGAGCCATATGTGTGTCGATGCGGCTGTTCGTGCTGCTTCTGATTTTGGTTATAAGGTAAAAGTTATTCATGATGCTTGTGCAACGCTAGACTTAGAATTTAATGGCGTCAAAGTACCTGCTAGCCATGTCCATGCAACATTAATGGCTGCTTTTGAATTTGCATATGCTCAAGTGATATCAACTGAAGATTATGTTAGCTAAAGAGTAAGAATTTCTAAAATTAACATAATACAGCTTATACGAAGTAAAAAATGGGAGCTTATAGCTCCCATTTTTTACTTCTTCTCTGGGATTTAGAGAATATATTTAATCTGCTTATTTTGAAATTTTAGATAGAGGGTCTACTGTGATTAGCATCAAAAACCGTCGGACTATAGGAATAAATATTAAAATCAGTGGATAGGCAATAAGCCAAGATAGAGACCATGCTGTAATCCATTTATAAATAAAACCTTCCATTAATCCTTTATTTATAAAAAGATTAAAACAGGAAAGTGATCCACTCATTAGACCAGATAAAAATAAAGGCATGAGCCAAGAAATATGCTTTACATGTATTTTTGGCATACTGCTCAAAGAAGGATTTTTCATATAAGATTAACTCAAATTTATAAATTTAAACGAATGAAGTCAGTAACTTATATTTTTTTGAGTGATTTAATAAAATTAATAAATTGTGGCAAAAAATCTTTAAATAAAGGAATGTTTTTATTTTCCAATAACACTTCACCCATAAGCTTTAACCCTACGGCAAAAGACTTCATAGACTCTTCATCTGTAAGCTCTTTCTGCTGTAAATTTTCTAGCACTTTAAAAATATCATCATGATTATAGGCAGTAAAAATAAGGTCTTCAGTGTAAGTTGAAGGCTGACCTTTTGCATCTGCAACATGCTTTACAATAATTTGATATGTATGTTGTTTCATGATTTTTCCTCATTTTTAATACAGCTAATAGCAACAGCAGCCTGATCAATGCTCTTCGCAATTTGACGCACTGTTTCTTCATTCAAAATGCTATTTTTAAATTTGAGTCGCAGTGATGTTTTTAAGTTTTCCATTGCACGGTAAATATCCAAATAATGATCATTATTTTGGATTTCACGCCGAGTCTTTAATCGACCAAGAATGCTCTCTAAAAGCTCCCTTTTATCCTTTAAATGGTTAATTCCAGCGACCGTAATTGTGTACTGTTTACGATCACTATCAGAATTGTCTATAAGAATAAATTGCATATCTTCAAGATAAGATAAAGTTGGATAAATCGTGCCTGTACTTGGACTATACCCACCACCCACCAAGTCACCAATACTTTTAATAATTTCGTACCCGTATAGAGGGGCTTGTTCAATTAAAGAAAGGACTAGCAATTTCATATGTCCAACTTCAAATAAACGGCTTTTACGTGATGGTTGATCTGAATTTAGTAGTAAAGAATTAGTTAATGTTTCGGTCATATTTTTAGAAAATAAAGATTAGTTAAGATATATCTTAACTAATCTTTATTTTCTTTTCAATTTATTAATCTCTCCCATTTAACATAATGGCGCTTATACGAAGCTTAAAAAACGAGGATCTAGAGTCCTCTGTTATTCACCAATTAAAATGTCTATGCGATAAACCATTTAAAATTTTTCAGGGAGCATTACCATTATTTTGTAAAATAATGAAGAAATAATGAAAGAATTTGATTTAGAAATAAGCATATAACTGATAAAAATGTCTATTTTATCAAAACTATTAAAATTTAATTCGTTAAAAAACAAATAACTAAATAGTCTCTAGATGATAACTTAAGCAAATTACATAAGGCTCTTACTATTCTTCATTAAATCCCCACAAATTAAGATTAATGTGAGCTTATTGAATCAATTAAGTATATCGAAATGAAAAAAACTATATCTGCCTTACTTGTCGGTCTTGTTGCAGCCTCTTTTACCATGACGACTATGGCTGCTCCGACTAATGGTCATAAAGCACCAGTTAAACATTATGTAAGTCATGGTCATAAAGCACCAGTTAAACATCATGTAAGTCATGGTCATAAAGCACCAGTTAAACATCATGTAAGTCATGGTCATAAAGCACCAGTTAAACATTATGTAAGTCACGGTCATAAAGCACCAGTTAAACACCATGCGAGATAAAGAATAGGCGCCAGTAAATCTAAGCTTGCTGTAAAGGAAATTAGCAATAAAAAAGCCCAACATCCTGTTGGGCTTTTTTACGGATTAGGCGTTTAGATTTAACTCCTGTTATACCTCACATTCCTTATGCAGATCTTTTAT